>JAISDD010000027.1 GCA_031265005.1 Syntrophomonadaceae bacterium
GAGATCGACGCTCAATATAAATCAAAGCTTATGCCGGAAAAGCGACCGGCTATCACTTTTGCTGAATATATGGATAAATATTATATCCCTCATTTTATGCGTAATAAGTCGGCGAAAAAAAGAAAGTGTATGATGTATTATTATTACAATCTTTTCGGTAATCATCCCTTGGACAAGGTGACACCTCCGTTGATAGAGCAGTCAGTGTTGAATTATTCTGCCGGGAAATCAGTATCGACATTCAACCATAGTATAATTTTAATTCACAGCATTTTTCAGTATGCGATAGAGATAGAGTTGATGGATCGGAATCCGGTAAAAATCAAGCGGTCTAATCAGGATACCATAAGGAGGCGTTTTTTAGACAAAGAGGAACGGGAGGCGTTGTTGAAAGAGTGTAAACTAAGCAATAGTCCGTGGTTGCTTTCTGTAGTCCAGATATCATTACTTGCGGGTCTGCGATTGAATGAGATTAAGACTTTAAGGCGTGAAGATATAAGGGACGGTCATATACACATACGTTCGGACGTAGCCAAATCTAAGCAGAGCCGGGCAATCCCGATGAATGATGAGTTGGCAGCGATAATAGCCCATTCGGATTTTGATTTTAACCATTCTTACAACAGACCCTTTTCAAAGGCAGTTCAGCGAGCTGGGTTAAAGGATGTCCGGTTCCACGACCTTCGCAGGACATTTGGATCTATGTTAGCTCAGGCGGGGGTACCTATATTTGATATTTCTAAGTTGATGGGACATGCTAAAGTGCAGGTAACGGCAAAAGTTTATGCACATTTATTGCCAGAGAATCTTCAAAGCGCTGTGAGCAAAATAAGCATACTTTCTGTTGACTCCACATATTCAGAGATATAAGGCCTCTATTTTCGGTGGGTGGCAAATCACCACCCCTTATTTTATTGGGTTTTTCACAATGAGATTTCACTGTGTAGTGTAATATCCATTGGCGTTGTATTTAACGGGAGCTTCTTATTTACAACCAACCAGAACTTTTCCTTTTTGGTTTTTAATTTTTTATTTATATCCCTGAATCCTGAACCGGATTGTCGTAAAAAATGTATTAGTGGATTACGTATATCGCCGTCCTCGCTCTGTCCTCGCTAACGCTCATCCTCGATCGCTCGGACTGGTAAATGTGCCTTTTCATTGCATTTGTGGGGTTTTTAGTATCTAATTTTTAGATATAAAAGCGTTATGTCTGGTCGATGATGTCCTAGATCCTCAGCGGTTGCGAGCAATGCTTGTTCCGCACTCATCCCAGATTTAAGATAATCTCTATAATGATCTCCGGCGTAAGTGTACCTTATACCATGTATTCCCATATACGCTTGCCCTGTAGCCTTACAAGCCGATCGAATATAATTCCGCATTACTGACTGCTTAATTGTAAATTTACCTTCTGATGCCATAAAAGCGTTAAGGCGAGCAGACAAATTCGAGGGCAGTGACTTAGTTAGGTGCTGCCCCCCTTTACCAATAATTTCAATACAGCCATTAATGGTATTAAATTTTGCCCCGCCGCCAGACTTGCCAACGCCTGTAATTAAAGATGTTTCAGAAGCACGCGCCCCTGTGGCATAGTATATTTCGGCGGCAAGCCTATATCTATCATCTTTTATGGTATTAAATAGTGCGTTAATGTCTTTGTAGCCCCGCTTTTCAAGCGTTTCGCGCCTACGAGGATGTATATCTGCTACCCAAGCCGCCGCTGCCTTCCAATCAGCTTGTCGGGAGCCGCTCTTATTTCCAAAATAAGTATCAACAGCTTTACCGCCTTTACTTATGGCAGAAATATAATTTTTTATGGTTTTTTCCGCTCGCCCCTCAGGGCTTTCAATTTTTGCAATCATAAACTTGATAATATGTTCCGTTTTTAAGTCTTTTATATTCCTGATACCTTCATTATTCCAAGCCATTTGAAAGACTTGTTTCATTATATCACGCCAACGATCCATAGTATTATGACCACCTATACCAGTAACAGTTGCTAATACGGCGGTTGAATGATTACTATAAGATTTATCCGAGTAAAAAGCTTGTTTTTGCTCGTAACGTCCGGGCTTGTCATCAGATTTGTCTAATATACGCTCATCTATGGACGTGAACACACGTCTAATCTGATACGACACATTTCCATGCATATCCACACCTCGCAAATAAAAAATTCCACGCTAATTAGCCCCAAGCGCTTTAAGGTGCGCTCTGTCTAATACGACAGGCGGCAAAAGCCGCTTACCTATCGAACCGCCAATGCGGTGCTTTTAAACGGGTAGCCTCCGTGCTGCATGCCAACAGCTTTGATGAGTTTTTAACGCAAAACCGCATAAAATACGCCCATTTGTCCGATCTTTAACCTTTTAAAAAAGGGGACAGGGATTTAAATGTAAAAATTATTGATACTAGGCGTTAAGCCGTGATATTACTGCTTGTATGGCAGTATCGGATATAATGAGATAGCTGATAATTGTTTATCTTATAAGATAAACGATACTAAATTAGCGAAAGCCTTGTGTCAGAGGCTTATCGTGACTAATAACAACATATAAGTTGCTTGTGGCTTTAATGACACGGTTATAGTTAAGGGTAAAAGCCAGTGAGATAACATTGCTGTCATCCTCAAATATATCATATAGTATAATGCTTATTTTACGGCTGTCAAGCACTTTCTTCAATTTTTTTACCAAACAATGTTTGGTGAAAAAACCGAAAACCGCAATGGGAGCGGCATTGCGTAAACGCAACATGCCTCGCCCATCTGTCTTACGACAGATGGGCTGATTTTACTGACTTCTCCGGCGTTACATTTTCGTGGTGTGAAAGTCCGGGAATAGAGGTAATCCAACATAGTTGTCTATAAAAAAAGATGGGCGGTAGGTGCAACTTTTTCCCGCCCTCTTGCCCTTGCGGACAAGAGCTTGGGAGTTGCACCCACCGCAAGCAAATGACCAGTAGGCGCAGTGTGGGCGTACATTATTTTTTATTTACGTTTAATCATATTTATTAAGGCTTCCTTTATACTTGTGTTTATTATTTCATATGAATATGAATCACAAACAATTTCAAAACAATTATCATGAAAAAAATATATAAAATGTCTGCAGTTATCAAAATATTTATCTTTATGACATGGATGAACGCGATTCATTTGCATTAAAGTCTTAATCCATTCTGAATTTTTAACCTCGAAAAAAGAATATGCCTCTAATCCATATTTATACATGGGATGACCTTCAATGGCTTCATCATTTGGAGCTCCAAATTTGTACTGTGTAAGTCCTTTGAATTTAATACAAGCAACACCTTCATCAACATCACTGTTTCGAATATTTACATAAGTTCCATCCCAATTTTTGTCATCTTTTCTCAGATAATAGAATAAATAAACAAACCTTTCATCTGAAAATATTATTGGCAAAGGCGCTCCTACATCACATTGAGGAATATTATCAATTAATTCCAATTGTATATTTTTCTCTGTAGAGTCTTTTTCTGTATATATTTCCAATTTTATTTTATCAATTAATTCTTTACTTTCTTTAAGTGTACACCCTGATAAATTTTTTATTTCCTTTAATACTTCAAGCAGTGGTAAATGTTTTAGTTTATCTTTATAGTCTTCAGAGTTAATTTTTACTTTCCGTATATTGTATATTATTTCGCAACCCTCCGAGAGTGGAAGTATGGCATAATCAAGGTAAAAGCGCAATAATAATCCCTATATCGAAGGCTTTTAAAGAGTTTTTCCTTAAAAATTTCTTTATTTGGTCTCTAAGGTTTGGATTAAATTTTATTTATTGACTTACTAATGGCACTAATGTAAGATAATGTTATCTCTTATGCGTCTTAAAGATTTCAGGTCACGGATTAAGGCTTACAAAAATATTTAGTAACAAAAAAGTATACAAAACTTTCAAAACACCTTGAAACACAAGCGTTTCGGAAAAATCATGAAAGCGGAACGCCCGCGCTCCCAATACTAGCCCGTGTGGCAACACTTTTTCAGCACCGCCTCCACTGCGTCCGGGTCCACCGTGGTATTATAACACGGGCCGTTTGGCTGTTCGTTTAATATCCCTATTACCGGAAGCCCCATAGTATCTTTTATCCCGCTCATAAGGTCTTTTTCACAGGCGACGGCTAGAATGAGGTCAGGTTTTTTTTCCTTTACCGCCTTTCGCGCCATGGTCCCCCCGGTGGAAACAAACATATCAAAGGCAAAGCGTTCCGACATGCTTA
>JAISDD010000118.1 GCA_031265005.1 Syntrophomonadaceae bacterium
AACGGCGACCGTGAGTATTTTTCCCGGGAAAAAATTTTTAATGGGATCACTAAAGCTTGTGAAAAAAGGCCGGTAAGTTTAGAAGATATAGAAAAGCAGGTGGGGGAAATTGAGCGGGAACTGAGAGACGAGTATGAAAGAGAAGTCAACGTAGCGGCTATCGGCGAAAAAGTGATGGACAGGCTGAGTAAACTTGACGAAGTCGCCTATGTAAGATTTGCTTCTGTATACAGGCAGTTTGCCGACATTAATAGTTTTATAAAAACGATTGAACAGATGAAAAAAAACGAATTTAACGGCGGCTAGTTTTCTGATTGACTGGTTCCAGCGATTATTTTTTCGGCGATATCGGCGTAAGGCTCAGGAACGATAATGCTGACACCGGTAGAAGGCCCCGCGTATATGGTAGGAAAAGCGGAAATATTGTGGCTGATAATCTGCAAAGGGATACCGCACGACTCCAGCAACCCGATCATAAATAAATGTTCAGGCGGGGAAATGCGCGTTATTTCGACCCACTTGTTTCTGCTCCAGTGAATATCACAGCGGGGGCAATACAAACTTTTCCCTGATAAATGTTCATTGCATTTTAAGCACAACAAATCGCAATTTCCTTTCTTTCCTGCCATTTCTGGCATTGTTGATTATAAATATATTGTAAAAGAATAGGAAAGGGTTTGGCAAATTATGAAATGGCAATGGCGCAGCGGTGGTAATAATAAAGAATTGAAGAATATAATAGTTACGGATTGGGAACCGTTAGGAGCGACAGCGGCTTTTTCATCGCGTACCGGCGGTGTTAGCGCGGGAGTTTATAAGTCGCTGAATTTGGCTCTGCATGTAGGTGATGACAAAGAAAATGTGATAAACAACCGCGGAAAGTTTTTAACCGCGCTGGGAGGAGATTTACGGCAGGGGATTTGTTGTATGCAAGTCCATGGGCATATAGTAAAAGCTGTGAATGAAAAAGATTGCGGCAAGGGAGTGCGGGAGTATGAAAGCGCGGTCCCAGAGTGCGACGCTTTAATAACGGGCGCCCCCGATGTATTTTTAATGACTTTTTACACTGATTGTTTCCCCATTTATTTATTCGACCCTGAAAAAAAAGTGATCGGATTAGCTCACAGCGGTTGGAAAGGGACTTTGGCTGAAATAGGAAAAGAAACGGTTAAAAAAATGCAAGAAATTTTTGACAGCAGTCCGGACGATATTCGGGTGTTCATAGGACCTGGTATTCAAGCGTGTTGTTTTGAAATCCAAGAAGATCTTAGAGAAAAAGTGGCTGCGAAATTTGGTGATAAAGAGCAATTCGCCTCGTCTAACGGCAAAAGAGCGATTGTTTGGGATTTGCCTGCTACTATTAGTTATTCTTTGCGGCAGGCTGGAGTAAAAGAGAGTAATATTGTCAACTGCGGCTTATGCAGCAGCTGCCAAGAAGAGACATTTTTTTCGCATCGCCGAGATAAAGGATTTACCGGACGTATGGGCGCTGCGATAACTTTGCGGCGATAGCTTTCAGGGTTTTTTATACAAATATATTAATTTTTTTAAATTTTTTGCGAAATAATAATAAAATTATAAAAAAATGTAAAAAAAGATGTTTATAATAGAAAAATGTTGTATAATGATAAAATGGTTCATTGTAAAAGAGAAGTAAAGATGTTTAAATTGCGCTTAGACGATATAAAAAACAGAATCAGCGGAGCGGTTTACCGCAGTAAAAGGTTGCCTGAGGAAATTACTTTAGTAGCAGTTTCTAAGACGGTTGATGTTGGCGCAGTGATGGAAGTTTTTCGTTTAGGCGTTGGTGACTTTGGTGAAAATAGAGTTGCGGAGCTGAAGAAAAAACAAAGCTCTTTACCTCGAGCCAGATGGCATATGATAGGACAATTACAAACTAATAAAGTTAAGGATTTAATAACTCCTGAAAGGCAGCCTTTTTTGATACATTCACTGGACCGCTGGACCTTGGCTCAGGAATTAGATAAAAGGGGACGGGCTCTGAACATTTTAATTGACGCTTTAGTTCAGGTAAATGTAGCCCAAGAACCGCAAAAATCCGGATTGGAGTTACAGGAAGTAGCGCAGTTTTTGGAGGCGGTTGGACAAGAGTTGGGCAATCTGAGGATCAAGGGTTTTATGACTATGGCGCCTTTGATTGATCATGCGGAGGAAGTCAGGCCGGTTTTTAAAGAATTAACGGCGTTGAAAAGAAAACTGGGACAGATGAGTTTCCCCCCGAATATATCTTTGCAGCATTTATCTATGGGGATGTCGCAGGATTTTGAGATTGCTATCGAAGAAGGAGCGGATATAGTAAGAATCGGCAGGTCGCTTTTTTCTTGATTTTTAGAAAATTTATTGAGGGTTAAATAATAAAAATGGAGGGCGTAAAATATGGGAGTAGTTGATAAAATTTGGTCGTTTTTGGGAGTTGTTGAAGAAGAAGCCAATGAGGAAGATTTAAATCTCAATCAATTTAAGGAAAAAGAAAAAGTCAAAAGCAAAGACAATGTGGTGAGCATCCACAGCAACAAGACGGTTAAAGTGGTTATTGCGGAACCCATTAGCTTTGATGAAGTACAGATGTTAGCCGATCACTTAAAAAACCGTAAACAACTGATTATTAATTTTGAAAAAACGCCTCCGGCTACAGCGCAGCGGCTGGCTGATTTTCTTAGTGGGACCATTTACGCGTTAGAAGGGCAATATCAGCAATTAGGCAATAATATTTATATATTTGCGCCAAACAATACGGAATTTTCCAGGGATATGCAAGTTTTAATGCGTAAGAGCAATTATTCTCCAAGTTCACCTGGGGGAATCAGATAGTGCCGAAAACTTTCGGTGTCATTGGATGCGGAAAAATGGCATATGCTTTAATCAAAGGAATTCAGAACATGGAGCAGCCTTTGTTCGGCGAATTGTTTGGCAATGATGTTTTACCCGAACGAATAGAGTTATTTAAAAAAGATTTCCATATGAATTATTTGGAAAGCGCGGAAGAATTATTTGCCGTTTCTGATGTGCTTTTGCTAGCGGTTAAACCCCAGCAGATCGCGGAGGTGCTGCAAAAGGGCCGGGGAATTGTCAAAAGGAGACAATTGATTATATCCATAGCGGCCGGAATCAAAATCGAGACTATAGAAAAAGAACTACCGGAAGCGGCAGTTATTCGGGTCATGCCTAATACCCCCTGTATGGTGGGAGAAGGTG
>JAISDD010000092.1 GCA_031265005.1 Syntrophomonadaceae bacterium
TGACAGCCTAAGTTTTCCCACGGATCTTCCAGATCTATATCACGGGCAATGGTAACTCCGTCGTTAGTGATAGTAGGCGAACCAAACTTACGATCTAAAACAACGTTTCTCCCCTTCGGCCCTAAGGTCACTTTAACGGTATTGGCCAAATGATCAATACCTCTCTCCAATCCTTTTCTGGCTTCCTCACCATATTTAATTTCTTTGGACACCATCCAAGTTATCCCCTTTCTATATTTTAAATGTTAAATAAATTTAGCCATGATATCTCTTTCTGACATAATAAAAATAGCTTCTCCGTCAACTTTTACTTCAGTACCCGCGTATTTGGAAAAAATCACTTTGTCTCCAACTGCCAACTCAATAGGAACTCTTTCGCCTTTCTCGTTGCGAGCTCCCGGGCCTACAGCCACCACTTCCCCTTCTTGCGGTTTTTCTTTGGCTGTATCAGGTACATACAGTCCGCTTTTGGTTTTTTCGTCAATTGGCTCAATCACTTTAATTATTAGCTTATCTGCTAATGGTTGAAGATTCACTGAGATACCTCCTTATTTTAATTTTATTTATTGTTAGCACTCAACGTTTGCGAGTGCTAATTAAACTATATCAATTTTAGTTAAGTGCTGTCCACTTTTTCAAATCACTTTACCAACTAAATTCAACTATATTTTTCAATTAATATTATTTACCTGCGTTTTTCTTAATATACCTTTAAATAGTTATTTATTTTGATTTTCTTAATTTCCTGCGTCAGCAGATTTCCGTCTCCGCCAGCGCTAATATTAAAATTCCAATATAAGCGCACCAAGCCCCGAACGCCCATGAAGCAAAAACAAAAGCTTTTTTCAATTTCATGAACATTCTAATTTCTAATGATTGCGAACACACCTGTTTATCGCTTCGCTGCTTACGCCGCTAGGTGATTTCGCTTTTTTCACACTATACGTTTAGGTAAATTAATTAATAAAGCTTTCATAAAGTATGGTATTATAAAATAAATAATTTTAAAAACCTGATTTTGAAGGGAGGCTTGTGTTTGTGTCCGCTTTTACCTGGGTGATTATTGCCGTAACCTGCGGAATTGTTGAAGTTTTGACTTTAGGCTTCTGGTTTATATGGCTGTCGATATCCGCTTTTTTAATTGCCATTTGCGTGAAAATCGGCTTAATAAGCGCTTTAAATAACCAACTGCTGCTGTTTGCGTGTTTTACACTTCTGCTTTTGGTTTTTACGCGCCCCATTGTAATGAAATTCGTAAAACATAAAGATCATGTCAGTAATGTTCAAGCTCTGATAGGTCAGCACGGTCAGGTCATAAAAACCATTACCAAGCTGGAATTCGGTCAAGTCAAATTAAACGGGGAAATTTGGACTGCGGCGTCCGAAGAAGAAATAGATGTACAAACTAAAGTATCCGTGATAGGCATAGATGGTGTAAAATTAATCGTAAAAAAATTGTCGGAGAACGACATACATTCGGAAGGAGATTAATATGGGCGGAAATTTTGTAGCTGAGTTGTTTCTAGTGGTTTTAGTAGTGTTTATAGGCTTTTCATCGATTCGTATAATTCGCCAAGCTTCTGTGGGAGTTGTAGAACGTCTAGGAAAATTTTATAAAATGGCGGAACAAGGTGTTAATATCATTATCCCTTTTATCGATAAATTCCGTTCCATAGTGGATTTGCGGGAACAAGTGGTCGACTTTCCGCCGCAGCCGGTTATCACCAAGGATAACGTAACTATGATGATCGACACCGTGGTATATTATCAGGTAACGGACGCTTTCAAATACAGTTATGAAATCGCCAGTCCCCGTATGGCTATCGAAAACCTTACCGCCACCACTTTGCGTAACATTGTGGGCGACTTGGAACTGGACCAAACTTTGACTTCGCGTGATATCGTCAACACCAAATTAAGGGTAATTTTAGATGAAGCTACTGATAAATGGGGGATCAAAGTCAACCGCGTGGAATTAAAGAACATCTTACCTCCGCAGGATATTCAGACAGCCATGGAAAAACAAATGCGCGCCGAACGCGAGAAACGCGAAGCCGTTTTACGGGCTGAAGGGCAGAAAACCGCCGCTATACTAGAAGCTGAAGGTATGAAACAATCGGCTATTTTAAACGCCGAAGCAGTCAAAGAAGCGGCCATCAGACAAGCGGAAGGACACAGGCAGGCTAAGATTTTAAATGCTGAGGGGGAAGCGCAGGCTATTTTAGAAGTGCAGAAAGCTTTTGCCGACAGTTTGGTAATGCTGAGAGAAGCGAGTCCGAACGACAAAGTTTTAGCTTTAAAATCATTGGAAGCTATCAAGGAAGTTGGCAACGGGCAGGCCACAAAACTGTTCATACCCAGCGATTTAGCCGGATTAGGAGGCGTATTCGCCTCGCTCAAAGAAATCATGAACATAGAAATAGAAACCAAAAAAGAATAGCGAATATCACAGCGGTCACGCCCTGTCAAAGTTGGGTTTTTCCAAATATTGGCGGGGCTTTTGTGTTGACCGGCAAAAAAATTTACGCAGCCTCGTTTACGCGCTAAATGATCACAGTTATTTTAAAAAGCGCGACGCTAGTTCCAAAACATCCGCTTTCTTAGATTAATGTCATTTAGCTTAGGTTTTTTTTGGCGTATACTATTTGGCGGTCGGTAACTACGCAGTGAAGCGGCACATCAAAAATTTCAGGCTCTATGTTTTCTATCAATTGAAAATCGAAACACACTCCGCATAAAAAAACGCCGGAGGATAGCAAAGGCAGGAATTTATCGTAATAGCCTTTTCCATAACCGATGCGATAGCCTTGCCGGTCAAACAATACCCCAGGCACAATCACGGCCTCGATCTCGTCCGTCTCCGCAGAAACGCCTACAGGTTCCCTTATGCCTAAAGAACTTGCAAAACACTGCTCCCAAGCAGTAAATTCCACTGCTTCCAACTGCTTGGCACTGCTTATTCTCGGCAGCCATACCCTTTTATTCTGGCGGAGCCAATTGCTGATCGTTTCGTCTAAGTCAACCTCGCTGCCGAAGGCGGCGTAAGCCATTATGTTACCCGCGTTTTGCAGGGGGGAGAGATCAGCCAGAGCGCCGTTGATAACGCTATTGGCTTGACGCATATACTGAAAGTTTAAAGCGTTTCTTTCTTTAAGGGCCTGTTCCCGCCGTTGTTTTTTAGTAAAAAATCTATGATCTGTCATAGGCAACTCCGCTCGGTTTCTATAGATGGCGGGTACGCCGCCCAAAGCTGTAATACAGTCCTATAGCCAGCACAAATAAAATAAACGTAACTATATGCCCTAAAGAAAAGGCCCCGAAAGTAATAAGGTTTTCACGGTAAAACTCTATTATGAAACGGTATACGGAATACCCCAGCAGATAAACGATAAAGACTTGCCCATCAAATTTTCTGCGGGGATATAAGAAAATCAATACTAAGAACAGTAAAAAATTCAAAGCTGAACTGTACAATTGCGTCGGATAGCGAAAAGACTGATCCACTGCCGGAAAAATCACTCCCCAATGGGCAATAGTTTTTTCGCCGTAACAGCATCCGGCCATAAAACAGCCAATCCTCACAATAGCGTAACTCAAAGCTATAAAAGGCGCCAGTATATCTGTAGATTTGAAAAAAGATAAT
>JAISDD010000017.1 GCA_031265005.1 Syntrophomonadaceae bacterium
AAATGTTCCCTGGTCAGGCGGTCCATTACGTCATAGCTGTATTGATATACTCCTGCGTCCGGTAAGGTTTTAGTTAAGTTACGCCCGTAACCGTCATAAGTATAGTTTATTTCATATCCCAAAGGATCAGTTTCTTTAGTGAGCAGCCCCTGGGTGTTGTAAGTATAGCGGTACCCGTGCGCGGTTGCGCTGTAAGAGGAACTGGTGGAGCTTAAGATGTTTTCAGTTGAATAGGTAGCGCTGTCACTGCCGGAAGCATATTGCTTAGGTTCTATTTTCTGCGTTATTTGATTTCTGAAGTTGTAGAGGTATCTTTCCGTTTCGTTGTTAGCCAGTATTTTTTTCAGGAGGTTGCCGTTACGGTCGTAGTAGTTGTTGGTAGTGTAGTTTTTAGCGGTTTTTTCCTGTTTGATCCAGCCCAGTTTGTTGTTGGTATAGGTTATGGTTTTGTTTAAGGGATTTTTTATAGAAGCTACGTAACCGTAAGCATCGTAAGTGTAGGTGGTCACTCCGCCCGCGGGGTCGGTTTCTGTTTTCAGGAGGCCGTATATGGTTTTACCGGTCTGGCTTAAGGCTTCCGCCCCCGTATAGTAGACGTAGCTGGTTATGGCGAAGTTGTTTTGGTTGGCGGAAGAGCTGTATACGTCAGTTCCGTTTAAAGGCTGAGCTTTTTTCAGCAGGTTTATTTTGTCGCTGTCATAGATGAAGTAGGTCATTTTGCCCATTTCGTCTTTTTCTTTCAGTTCGTCAAGGTATTCGAGGATTTCCGATTTGCCGTTCCGGTCACGGTAAAATTCCACCTCGTACATGATATGCCCCCTTGCTTGATTATGATAACACATTCGTTATCTATAATCAATAGCTTTGAGTTCGAGAAAATATTCATAGTTTAAACTTTGCCTGTTGACATTATGCGCATTGAATGTGTATAATGCAGTCAAGGGATGAGGGCATGAAGCGTACAGATTTCATAAGGATGTTGGAAAGAAACGGTTGGTGGCTGGAGCGCGACAAAGGCCCGCACACGGTATATACCAACGGTAAAGCGTCCGAGCCAATACCACGGCATAAAGAATTAAAAGAAACGTTAGTAAAGGCGATCATTAAGCGCAGGGAGTTGAAATAATCCCTCCGCCATAATTTTGAGAGGAGTGTGCGCAATATGATAAAAGCGTACCCAATCATTCTTACTCCCGATACTGGCGGATATGTTGTATCCGTTCCAGATCTTGAAATCAACACGCAAGGCGATGACCTGGCCGAGGCTCTATACATGGCGCGTAACGCAATCGGCGAGTGGGGTATTTGCCAGCAGGACTCGGGACGGGCAATTCCTGAACCCTCAAAATCCGAACCACCGCATGAGGCAAGCGAACTTGTTTCATGGATTGATATTGACTTTGATAAATACCGCCGGGCTAGTGATATGACCTATGAGAGAACTAACATCACCCTTCCGCGTTATCTCAAAAGCCTTGCCAGCGACGCCGGGCTAAACCTTTCCCAAGAACTGCAAACCAGGCTGAAAGAGGTTTTGCGCGTTACGGACTAAACAGATTGCAAGTACCCTATGTTCTCCTGAAAATTCTCTATGGTTTTTCCATTTTGCCTGTTTACATTATGCGCATAATGCATATCCGGAAGATATATAAAATACTATTAGAAGGTGGACGGATATTCAAAAACGCCAAAGGCTCGCATTATCCGTACATGCATCCGGCTGATTCCGGCAAGATAACTGTTCCGTATCATCCAGGCGACATCGCCCCTATCATTATCAAGTCCATTTTGAGACAAGCCGGATAGTGAGAAAGTATTTAATATGAAATTAATTTATCCCGACGTTTTTTATAAAGACGGGAAACTGATGTTTACGCGGTAGAGGTTCCCGATCTGCCCGAGGGTGATCCCACTATTGCTGATAAAGGAACCATACGCGATGTATATTCCCCGCAAGTGCGGGGGTGATCCTAATATCAACACTACAAAATGGTTGAATTTTTAATATTCCCCGCAAGTGCGGGGGTGATCCCTCACCTCCCTCCCTGCTGTAGTGCTTTTAAAAATATTCCCCGCAAGTGCGGGGGTGATCCCCTGCTGCAAAAAGACTGAGCCGTTACAGGTCAATATTCCCCGCGAGTGCAGGGGTGATCCCAACCGCCCGGCATGGGGAGCGCAAATCATACGATATTCCCCGTGAGTGCGGCTGCACTATCGGCGGTAATACCCTGGCAGACGCTGTTTTATGGCGATTGACGCGGCGTCCGGCTGGGTGCTGGATGAACTGGAGGACGGCAGACCCGTTCTGGACGTGAGCGCGCTAGAGGCGCTGAAACGCCGGGCGGGTCAGCCTGCTAGCGCTGGATATAGACGCCTATGCCGAAAAATACGGCGGTAAAGCAGGATATTCTGACTGTTGCGCTTAAATAAATTTCCATTTCAGGCTAAAGTTCTCACCAAAAGTGACGATATAACATATGAAAAGAGTTTTTGTACCCCTGCGACCGCTATAGAGGTGAATGAACCACACACGGAGGTAATGGTTATGCGTATAGGCGAGATCAATAAAAACAACTATGCCCAGTTCTTGCAAGTACTCGGCGTAAAAAACTCGAAGTCAGTGGCAGCTGCGCTCGACAAGATAAACAAACTACCCGACAAGGACGCTTTTGGCAACCCGATCATCCGCAACGCTCTCGGTGAGGAAACCCAAGAGTCGCAAATTGCCCGCTTAACGAAAGAGGGTATTATCGAAGAAGGTATGTTTCTTAGGGAAGGCCAAACGATGGAGAAGCGCATAATAGGTATTTCCGATAAAGTCCGTGAAAAGGCTATAGAATTGGCTCGTTATAATATCGTCACCAACCATAACGGCACGACGCCGGCTGACGTTTCCAAAACGGACGAGTTCTGGAAATACATAAAGGGAGTACGTAAGAATTACAAACCCGCAGACCGTCAAGCCTTTACTTGGACAGTTTCGCAGGTTATGCGCGAGGAATCAATGCGTATTACAGATTACATTAAAAAGGTTGACCCCAGCTGGAGAGTAGGCGTAAGTTTCGATCCGAAAATATTGACGGAGACCAACTACGGGCTAAACGCGATAGACATGTCGGTTTAGTTGGCAGAGAGAAATTGTTCAAAATCATTCAAACGCTCTACGGGTTTATGGGGGGCTTGCGGTTCTCAGACTAAGCCGCGTAGCGGAACTGGATGTTGCAAATGCAAAAGCCCTATAAATGCGGTTTCATATTGGTGGGCCATGTAGGAATTGAACCTACAACCTTCTGATTAAGAGTTTAAAAACTTGCTTATTGTACTTTTTCACATAATGCCGTAAGCTGCTATATAATTGCATTTCTACATATCACCTTGTGGTATTTTTTAATGTATTTTACTACACTTTTATAAAAATAAGCCACAAATAAACCACAAAAAAATTGCGTCAAAACTTAAAAAATTAGGGTAGGGAAAAATTACTTGACCAGCTTTCGCAGCTCCTTCAGATACTCGTCAGCCGTAAGCGCTTCTTTAGTAAAGCTATTATTCTTCCACCAGCTCCATAACGCCGCGCCTATAGTAAATACAAGCGTAAAGGCGTTCGTAATCATATCGTCGTCTATCGGCAGCGGCGGCCGTCCGAACAAAACAAGCCCTTGATTAACAAGGGCCAGCATTAAAACCACCGTTCTGACAAACACCTTTTTATTTATTTCTGTAAACAATAAAACTCCCTCCTTAATAATGCCCCGCATCCTATAGCCTGTCAGCCCTTTTTCTCGGTCAGCCTTTTGATCATAGTCCAAAAAAGCCACTGCGGCGTAACCTCGCCGAGTGTTTCTTTCCACTGTCCCGGGTTTTCCACCAAACCCTTCACTACTAAAGCATCAAGAGCTTCAGCCCCTAATTTCTTTTCCCAGTCTTGCATCCCGCTTTCCTCCAATCCCGCTTTAAATTCAGCCCAGGGGAACGAAGCCCCCGGGCAGCTGGTTGCATTCACATCCCTATGACGCTTGACGTCTTTAATACCCAGACCATATTTACTGACTGCGTATTTAACCAAAGTTTCTAAAGAATTGATCTGCGCCGGCGCCGGCGTCGAAATCGTAAAATCACCAGTCAGGCATATTCCTATACTGGCGCTGTTATGGTCCAGCGAGTGCGCTCCTACGGACTGTTCTGGACGCCCCCTGACGATCAGCCCGTCCTTTTGTATTACAAAATGATAGCCGATACCCGCCCAGCCGTTGGCTTTATGCCAGGCGTCAATAGACTCCGCCGTTGTCTCCGGCGCGCTGTCGCTGTGATGTATAATAACTTCACGCGTCGCGCTCCGGTTTTTTAAACCGCTGTTCCAGCGCCAATCAGGTTCTTTAATATACATTTGTTCTCACCTCCAATAACACAAATTTCATAAAATTACTTTTCCTTTCTCCGAAAATTTTAACGGTATTCCCCTCATCTCCTAACTTCCCCGGCGCAAAATAACTTTTTGATTTGCTTCATCGAAAAATATTGCGTAGCCTATGGCGTTTGCTATATCGCGGGCGCCTAAACTGGTATACCCGTCTTCGATTTTAGGCCTGGTATTGAGTTTGACCTCCTTCCCGTCGATCAAGGCCCTGTCGCTTCCAATAGTAAAAACTATTTCCCGCGCCGGTTCTTTCGGCGCGATATAATCGACCGCGGTCCAAGCTTCTTGCAGCATAGTAAAACTTTGCGCTCCTGTGGCCCGCATTTTAATTACCGTATCCATCAAAGAGACACCTCCTTAAAACAATAATCGTAGCTGAGCCAGGCGTGGCCCTTTTCGCCCCATTCTTCGCCCCAGCTGTTGCGAATTCGGAAAAAACCTGTCGTGCCTTGATAATCCAGGTAATCGTTCCAGCCGATAATAAGAAAAGCATGGCCGCCTTTAACCGCTCCCTCCGCCTTATCGATAAAAGCCCCGTTTTTGGGATTGACAAAACTGTCTGTAACAAAAGCCGCCGTTAAAACAACGCCTTCCCGGAACACGGCTTCTTTTATATCCTCAAGCGTATAAAGCCGCGCGTAAGAAACTATCTTTTGCGCCCCGGCCAGCGCCCGGAAAGGGACGGGGTCGGGCAAGGGCGCCACATCATTTTTTATCATACTGTAAGGCATAACACTTTCATCAACGCACCCATATTCCCGTAAAACTTTCATAACATCCCTGGGGAAAGCCCCGGGAGCCAGCAAATCCTTACCGCTCATGAACTTGCGGCATTCGCTGTAGGCATAAGCCGCGCTGCTGACTTGCCTTTCATAAGGGCGCTCCCGGTTTTCTTCAAACTCCTTGAGCCCGGCCGCGGCCTGCCCCACACACGTGCCATAGCGCCCCTGGTCCTTGACCGGGCTCAAAAAAGCGCTTTCACTGGAAAAA
>JAISDD010000055.1 GCA_031265005.1 Syntrophomonadaceae bacterium
TAAGATATATCTTTTATACTCCATTTTTCTTTTGGTCTTGTTTACCGTGGATAGCTTTCGGGATTACTTTTATACGGAAGTTTGGGCATCCGCGCGGATTGTGAATGATGGTGAGAAATATTTGAAGGACTGTTAATTTTGGCGTTAATTCCGTAAGGGTAACGATGTTAATCCTTTAAGGATAATTATATAAACACTAAGGAGAAAACTATGAAAAAGAATCAAAGTATGAAAGCGTGTCTGTTTTTACTGGTAGGGCTGCTTGCTCTTATTATGCTTTCAGGCTGCGCAAAAAAAGCGGCGGCAGGTGGAAAACTTGTTATATATTCGCCCAATTCTGAAACTTTGGTAAGCGCCATTATTCCGGCGTTTGAAAAGGCTAGCGGTGTTACCGTTGATCTTATTTCCGCGGGAACCGGTGAATGTTGGAAACGTATTGAATCTGAAAAAAACAATCCTATTGCGGATGTTATCTGGGGCGGCCAAGTTCAAAACAGTAATCCGGCTTTGCTTGAAGCATACGTTTCGGTGAATGATGGGAGTGTTTTGCCGCAGTTCCGCAATATAGACGGCGCGCTCACCAAATATTGTCTTGATGGCAGCGTTCTTTTGGTAAATACCGAACTTATAGGAAATATCAATGTTGAAGGGTATGCTGACCTATTAAACCCCGCCTTAAAAGGTAAGTTGATCATGGGCGATCCGACTAATTCAAGCTCCGCTTTTGCCCAGCTGAGTAATATACTCTACGACATGGGCGGCGGCGACTATTTTTCCGCTGCGGGATGGGATTATGTTAGAAGTCTTCTTCTCCAACTTGATGGAAAAATCGCGCAAAGTTCTTCCGGCGTTCATAAAGGTGTGGCTGACGGTGAATATACGGTTGGACTCACCTATGAGGACCCTTCGGCAAGTTATGTTCGGGACGGCGCGCCGGTCAAGATAGTTTATATGAAAGAAGGCGTGTCTTTCCTTCCCGCTACATCGGGAATCATCAAAAACTGCAAAAATATGGAAAACGCCAAAAAGTTTATGGACTTCATTACCAGTAAGGAAGCTCAGGATATTATAGGAACTCAACTTACTGTCCGGCCTGTGCGGGATGATGCCGAGCTTGGTTCATATATGACGCCGTTTTCGGAAATCAGGATGATTGAGGAAGATTCGGACGAACTTGGATCGGTGAAATCCGGCATTATAGAGCGTTACAGAAATCTTGTAACATCGCTTCAGTAAGCTAATTGCCGGACGAGTATTAGCTTGTCCGGCAGCCTTAACAGGAAAGCGCGGGAAATTATGAGTGTAAAAATAGTTTGCGACCATGTGATAAAAAAATATGGCGAGTCGATAATCATTCCTGATCTTTGCCTTGAAATAAACGAAGGCGAATTCTTTACCCTTTTAGGTCCTTCGGGTTGCGGAAAGACGACTTTGTTACGGATGATTGCGGGGTTTAATTCAATTGAGGGCGGGTTGATCAAATTCAACGATTCCGTCATCAATGATTTGCCTCCGGGTAAACGTAATATCGGTATGGTTTTTCAAAATTACGCCATTTTTCCCCACATGAATGTGTGGAAAAATGTGGCTTTCGGGCTTACCAACCGGAAACTTTCCAAAGAACAGATAGAAGGGCGGGTAAACAAAATGCTTGCTACGGTAAAAATCGAACAGTTTAAGGACCGAATGCCCGACCGTCTTTCAGGCGGGCAACAACAGCGGGTCGCTCTTGCCCGGGCCATTGTCATCGAACCGGATGTTCTGCTTATGGATGAGCCGCTTTCCAATCTTGACGCAAAACTGCGTGTTGATATGCGGAACGTCATCAAGGAAATACAGAAAACTGTCAATATTACAACGGTGTACGTTACTCATGACCAGGAAGAGGCTATGGCGGTATCAGACCGTATCGCCATTATGAATAACGGGATAATTCAGCATGTCGGCACTCCGAGGGAAATTTACAAACGGCCCGCTAATATATTTGTGGCAACCTTTATCGGACATTCCACAATACTAGAGGGAAGCCTGAAACAGGGCAGCAGCGGGGTGGAATTAACTGTCGGCAGTTACACGCTGGCTTTGGGTACTGTTCCCGGTTTTGAAAGCGGGGAGCAAAAAGTTAAAGTTTCTATACGCCCGGAGGAATTTTATATCAGTGAAGATGATGCGGGGCTTAAGGGGACTATTACCAGTTCGGTGCTGCTTGGCTTATATACCGAAAACTTTATCAGGCTTGACAGCGGGGAAACTATTAAATTTATTGATCAGGCGGACAGGGAACTGAATGCGGGGGACAGGGTAACGCTGAATATGTACCCTGAAAAAATAAATATTTTTGATGAAACCGGCGCGAAAAGTCTTTCAAAAGGACAATAAAAATGAAGCAAAAAAAAGACGCTTGGTTTATTATAACCATAGGAATTTCGCTTCTGTATGTTGTGTTCCTTTTGTATCCTCTTGTCATGCTGCTTGCGCGGAGTATTATGACGCCCGACGGCATTTCATTTGCTTCTTTTGCCAAGTTCTTTTCATCGAAATACTACTACGGCGTTATTATCAATAGTCTGCTCGTAACATTGAGCGTTACGTTCTGCGCCTGTATTTTGGCGGTGCCTCTGGCATATATCCTTACAACGGTTAAAATCCGTTTCGCTAAGATCATACAGGTACTGATACTCATTTCAAGTACCAGCGCGCCGTTTATAGGCGCGTACTCTTGGATACTGCTTTTGGGAAGAAGCGGCGTTGTTACAAAATTTTTTAGAACCATCGGGATAACGGTTCCGGACATTTACGGTTTTTCCGGTATACTTCTTGTGCTGACCTTACAGCTTACGCCGCTTATCTATATGTATGTTTCAGGAGCCCTTAAAACGGTTGACAGTTCCTTACTTGAAGCCGCGGAAAGCATGAACTGCACTGGGATACAAAAAATGTTCCGTATCACCGCGCCGCTGATTCTTCCTACTATATTGGCCGGCAGCTTGTTGGTATTCATGCGGGCTCTCGCGGATTTTGGGACTCCCATGCTTATCGGCGAAGGGTTCAGGACGATACCGGTTCTTATATTCAATGAATTTATCAGTGAAATGGGCGAAGACGACAGCTTTGCCGCGGCCATAAGTATTATGGTGGTGGTCTTTGCGACATCCGTTTTTCTTGTCCAGAAATTCGTTGCCGAGAAAAAAGCTTTTAAAATGTCGTCTCTCCGCCCAATAGAGGCAAAGAAAGAAAAAGGATTTAAAAATATTGCCGCCCATATTTTTGTATATTTGTACATATTTCTTGCGGTTATGCCTCAATTGTATGTCATTTATACATCTTTCCTGAAAACCAGCGGTAAAATATTTGTAAAAGGTTATTCCCTGAACAGTTATAATATAGCATTTTCTAAAATAGGTGATGCCATACAGAATTCATTTGTTCTGGGATTATCGTCGCTGGTGATAATTGTCGTAACGGCAAGCCTTAT
>JAISDD010000089.1 GCA_031265005.1 Syntrophomonadaceae bacterium
ATCATGACTTCCAATGTAGGCGCCGAATCAATTAGAAACAGCAAAAAAGTAGGTTTCACCAATGTGCAGGACGCTGACAACTCTTATCAGGAAATGAAAGAACAAGTCATGGAAAAACTTAAACTGACTTTCCGCCCGGAATTTATTAACCGGGTTGACGAAATGATTGTATTCCAAAGTTTAAATGAAGAAGAATTAAAACAAGTGATTTCTTTACTGATGGAAGAACTGAAACAGAGAATTGTCGAAAATGGTTTTGCTTTGGAAGTCAGTGATAAAGCGGTAGACTTTATCATGTCCAAAGGCTATGATCCTAAATTTGGAGCGCGGCCTCTGAAAAGAGCTATCCAAAAATGGATAGAGGACGCTATCGCTGAAGAAATATTAAAGGCTAATATACCAACTGGCGCAAAGATTTTAGTGGACAGCGAAGGAGAAGAGATAAAACTATACAACGAACCAGTTCCGGTAAATAGTTGATTATAAAAAAACGGGGGGCGCTTTTTAAAATCCCCCGTTTTTTTAGTTGGCATCCCTGACTACTTTGTGTAAAGTCCAAAACAAAACTATATAAAATAAAGCCATACATTTGAGGGGCAGCTGGTTGCCTCTTTATGTTTTATTAGGGCTAATGCTTCTGCTTTTCGATCTGTTCAAGGCTCAAGAGGCGATCGCAAAGCGGATTTTTCCTATGCTTTATACTTTTATTATATATAAGACATGGGATCGGTTGGAGTTCCATTTACCCGCACTTCAAAATGCAGGTGAGGACCAGTGCTCCAGCCGGTAGTGCCTACTTTACCTATTATCTGCCCTTTTGTGACTTCGTCTCCTACTTTGGCTATTAATACTGATTGGTGCGCATACAGAGTCGACATGTTTTTACCATGGTCAATAATTATGGTTTGTCCATAACCGCCGTTTGAAGCTGAAAATATCACCGTGCCGTCATCAGCAGCCACAATATTGGCGCCGCTAGGAGCCGCGATATCCACTCCAGTGTGTAACTTGCGCACTTGTAGAATAGGATGAAATCTCATTCCAAAAGGAGAAGTTATCGTGGAGTACCCGGGAAGCGGCCAAGTGTATACTCCTGTACCTGCTCTCCCTCCTCCGCTTTGCACCTGGATGCTGCGAATCATTTGTTCCAGCTTGTAAGAATTACTTTCTAATTCATCAATAGCTTCCTGATATTTGGCTTTCTCGTTTTGTATTGTTTGCAGCATTTTTTGTTTTTCATTCTGGCGGAATTCCAGATCATTTTTCAGGTTTTGCTGGGTGGTAAAAACTTGCTCCAGTTCCTTGGAGCTTACCTCTAAATCGCCTTTGGTCATTTCCAGTTCGGCTCGTTCTTTTTTAATAGTATTAATTAACTCTTTATCGTTAGAAACTATAACACTAAGCATTTCATAGCGGGTCAGGAAATCACTGAAGTCGTTAGAAGAAAACAATATTTCCAAATAAGAAACATTGCCGTCTTCAAATATGTAAACCAACCTATCGCCTAGTTGTTTGGATTTTTCAGCTATTGCATGTTGTTTTATTTCAATATCTTCTTGAACTTCGGTAATTTTAATTTTTAAAACGTCAATTTTAACAGTGGTTTCAGATAAATCATCTTCCGCGTCCTTAATCTCTTTTTCCAGAACCGCCATCTGCGCAATGACGCCTTGCTCAGCTTTCTGAGTTTGATTTAGCTGCTGTTGCTGCTGATTTAAAGCTCTGTTCACATTTTGCAATTCCTGCTGGGTATCGTCTAATTGATCGGCATAAGCCGGGAACAGGGCGGACAGCATGAATAAGGCTAACAAAAGTGCTGCTGGCAGTTTCTTTCTAATCATCATTTTTCATATTTACCTCCTCAGTTAGAATTTTGGCCATAAATTACGCTTTCAAAAACCGGTTCAGCGAAACAAAAGTCCCTACAACACCTAATATAATTCCAATTATCAGTAAAGAAACAAATAATGGCACCAGAACCGCTGAATTTTGAACTAACGTAAACAACGTAACATCAGGAATATTTTTCACTATGGAGCGATAACATATATTGAGAAAAAGAACTGCAAACAATGAGCCTACTGTTCCCATAGATATTCCTTCCAAAAAAAAGGGCCAGCGAATAAACCAGTTAGTGGCCCCAATAAGTCTCATCAAATAAATTTCTTTACGTCTGGAAAATATTGCCAATCGAATGCTGGTAGCCACTAAAAATACTGCGCCGAAGGCTAAAACAATAATCAAAGCAATACTAAGGTTCTTAACCCAAACTGTTACTTGAAAGAGTTTTTCCACAAAACCTTGTCCATAGTTGATTTTGTAAATGCCAGCTATATTGCTCATGGCAATAGCCAAGTCTTGAACTTGATGCGCGTCAACCGCTTTAATCTTAAAAGTATTCGGCAAAGGATTCTCACCGATCAGCGAATTCAGATCATTAGTATTAAGATTACTTTGCAGTTTGGCTAACGATTCATCTTTAGAAACAAACGCTATCGATTGTATCCCGGACATTTGCTCAATTTGATTTTGGATGTCCTGCATTTGACTATCTAATAACGAATTATCTAAAAAAACCACTATCTCCAAATCTGATTCCAAACGATCAATAAAATTGTTAGCATTTAAAGTTATTAACAACGCTAAACCCACAATAAAAATGCAAATAGCGATAGTCGTGATAGTGGCAATTGTCAATATGCGGTTCCTGACTATAGAAAGCATTGCTTCCCGAGAAAAATATTTCAGGTTACTAAAGAAATTCATCTGAGTTCCCCCGCGTTAGTTTCCGATATTATTTTGCCTTTTCCCAAAACGATTACCCTTTTGCGGGATGCTTTAACCAGCTCTAAAGCGTGAGTAGCCATAATTACCGTAGTGCCTTTCCGGTTTATATCATATAAAAGATCCATGATCCCTATAGAAGTTTCTCGGTCAAGATTTCCAGTCGGTTCATCAGCTATCAGTATGACCGGCCGATTAATTAAAGCTCTGGCAATACCGATTCTTTGCTGTTCTCCTCCTGAAAGCTGTCCTGGAAATGATTTTTCCTTGCCGATAAGCCCTACCATACTTAAAACATCCAGCACCCGAGGACGGATTTCTTTTGTTTTAGCTCCGATAACTTCCATGGCAAAAGCAATGTTTTCAAAAACCGTTTTATTTTCTAATAATTTGAAATCTTGGAAAACCATCCCGATAGATCTTCTCATTATGGGAATTTGTTTTTTCTTCATACGAATAATACTGTGGGAATTTATGAATATTTGGCCTCGCGAAGGTACTTCCTCCCGATTAAGAAGTTTAGTGAAAGTAGATTTCCCTGCGCCGCTGTGCCCCATTAAAAAAACAAATTCACCCCGATTAATCTTTATAGAAACATCGTCTAAAGCTTTAACTCCATTGGGATAAATTTTCGAAACATTATAAAATTGAACTAACATGAATTATCCAGTTACCCCCATAGGCCATTTGTATTTTCAAATATTCTACAAAAATTTCCTAAAACCTTTTGAATTATCCTTTCAAGTTGAGTAATTTGTGGATATTAGTCATGATTTGTCCGACGTTCAGGCCGTAAAAGTCTAACAGCTCGTCCGGCTTTCCCGATTGTCCAAATACGTCAGGCAAACCCATGCGTAAAACCGGAACAGGATAATATGAGCAAACTGTTTCACAAACAGCGCTGCCCAAACCGCCAATAATATTGTGTTCTTCTACCGTCAAAACAGCGCCGCTTCTTTTGGCTGCTTGAATAAGCAACATTTCATCCAGCGGTTTAATGGAATACATGTCTATAACTCCCACATTAATCCCCTGATTTTCCAAAAGCGCTGCTGCCTGCAAAGAAGGTTCCACCATTATGCCGCAGGCGACAATAACAGCATCGTTTCCTATTTTTAATTCGCTGCCTTTGCCTATTTGAAAATCGTAATTATCATCATAAATAACCGGAACCTGGGGACGCCCTAAACGCAAATAACACGGCCCGCTACTTTCGTATATGGCCGTCAGGGCTTTTTTTACAGCAATGGCGTCGGCTGGTACGATAACTTTCATGTTAGGAACGGAACGCATTAAAGCTATATCTTCCACCGCTTGATGTGAGCCTCCGTCTTCACCCACTGTTATTCCGGCATGGGTAGCGGCTACAGTCACATCTAATTTCCCGTATGCCAGCGAATTTCGTATCTGTTCAAAAGCGCGTCCGGTCGCGAATATAGCAAAAGAACTGGCAAAAACTTTCTTACCGCTGGCCGCTAATCCGGCCGCCATTCCTATCATATTTTGTTCGGCGATACCAGCGTTTATAAAGCGTTCTGGAAAAGCTTTGGCAAAATCGATCGTTTTAGTTGATTTTGACAGATCCGCGTCCAAAACCAATACGTCATTATATTTACGGCCTAATTCTATCAAAGCTTTTCCATAAGCATCGCGAGTCGCAATTTTCTCCAATGAAGCTCCTCCTGACTATCAAAATTAATAAACTAACTTTTTTAAAGAGCGCTTTGTTGTGAATAAAGCTCTTTTAAGGCTCGCTCTACCTCATCCGGGTTAGGAGCAGCTCCATGCCATTCGACTTTGTTTTCCATAAACGAACAGCCTTTGCCTTTTACCGTTTGCGCCAGCAGTAAAGCAGGCTTGCCTTTAGTGCGCCCGGCTTGCTCTAAAGCCGAAATAATTTGTTCAAAATCATGGCCGTCGGCAATGGCAAAAGAAGCCCATCCGAAGGAATTAAATTTTTCCATTATAGGTTCCACCGACATAACATCCTGCAGAAAGCCGTCAATTTGTAATTTATTATTATCAACAATAGCCACTAAATTGTCTAATTTATAATGAGCCGCAGCCATTGCCGCTTCCCAAACCATGCCTTCTTGCAATTCCCCGTCTCCTAATAAAACGTAAACTCTGTACGCTTTTTTATCAATTTTGGCCGCCAAAGCCATACCGACCGCCCACGAAAAACCTTGTCCCAAAGATCCAGTGGAAGCGTCAATACCGGCCAGTTTAAGATAATCCGGATGTCCTTGCAAAGGGCTACCTAATTTGCGCAATCCAGTCAGAAAATCTTTAGGAAAATAACCGCGTTCAGCCAAAGTCGCATACAGGGCAGGCGCGGCGTGTCCTTTGCTAAGCACAAAACGATCCCGTTCTTGCTTGTCAGGATACTGCGGATCAATATCCATTTCGTGAAAATATAAGCACGTCAAAATATCCACCGCCGATAAGGAACCCCCGCTGTGCCCCGATCCTGATAGTCCCAGCATTTTAATCAGCTCCGCTCGGATAATCAAAGCTTTTTGAGAAAGCAGTTTTAATTGGTCCGCTTTTAATGCGCTATTCACAATTTCCTCCTCTAACTTTTACGAGTATTTTTTTGCTGTAAAACTCCATAAATCAAATCATCAATTTCGCCATCCATAACAGCTTGTATTTGTCCTATTTCCATATTGGTCCGGTGGTCTTTGACTAACGAAAAAGGATTCATCGTATAAGATCTAATCTGACTGCCCCAAGCAATTTCTTTATATTCGCCCTTAAATTTTTGCAGCATATCTTCATTGGCTTTTTGTTTGAGGGTAAAGAGTTTGGCCTGCAATATTTTCATCGCGGCCAAGCGGTTGGCATGCTGTGATCTTTGGTTTTGACACTGAACCACTAACCCGGTAGGCAAATGTGTAATACGGACGGCTGAATCAGTTTTATTTACATGCTGGCCGCCTGCGCCGCTGGAACGATAAGTATCTATCTGTAAGTCTTCGCTGTTGATAACAATTTCCAAATCTTCATCTATTTCAGGTAAAGCCGATAAAGACGCAAAAGAAGTATGCCTCCGCCCTGAAGCGTCAAAAGGAGAAATCCTTACCAGCCGGTGAACGCCTTCCTCACACTTTAATTTACCATAAGCATATAGCCCGTTTACTAAAAAGGTTACACTTTTTATCCCCGCTTCATCACCAGCCAATAAATCCAAAATTTCCGTTTGATACCCGGATGTTTCCGCCCAGCGGGTGTACATACGCAATAACATTTCCACCCAATCCTGAGCTTCAGTGCCTCCGGCACCAGCATGTAAAGAAATGATAGCATTCAATTTATCATGCTCATCGGAAAACAAAACTAAAAGTTCAAATTCCCGATAGTCACGCACTAATTTTTGCAAATCAGCATCTATCTCGGAAATGAACTCTTCCTCATGCTCTTTTTCCGCCAATTCGATAAAATCTTGGATATAATCAACCCTGTTCCACAAATCATTAAACTTATTTATACTTGTTTCCAAAGAACTTATTTCTTTCAAAACACTTTGCGCTTCAATATTATTATCCCAGAAATCGACAGCAGAGGCTTTTATTTGCAATTGTTCCAAAGCATCTGTTTTTTTGTCAATGTCAAAGAGATTCCCTCATTTCCGCTAATTTTTTGAATATCTCAGAACATGTGGCCTTAGGATCCTCAATCATCGTTTTCGCCCCTTCTTTTCCCGGCTTTATAATGAATTTATATTCTAAACATTAGCCGCCGGCGTCTCAAAATAGTCATACTTTGCTTTTAATATTACAATATCCACGCGTCTATTCATAGACCTAGTTAAACTATCTTCATTAGGGACCAAAGGACGATATTCCCCGTAACCGATGACAGAAATACGCTCCGCTGGCACTAAGCCGTCTTCGTTCAAAACATGCACAACATTAGTCGCTCGCAAAACTGATAATTCCCAGTTAGAAGGAAAACGAGCATTATTGATAGGTAAATTGTCCGTATGACCTTCCACGCGAATAAAATTAGGAACATCTACTAAAAGGCTGCCCACTTGGATGATTAAATTACGAGCGCGGCTAGTCAGCTGATCAGAGCCGCTTTCAAATAATAAGTTATCTTTAAGGCTTATCACCAAACCCCGCTCCTGCTGATAAATAATTATTTCATCGCTCAACTTAGGAAGCGGAAGAACGCCAGTTTGCTGTTGTTCGGAACTTTGGCTGTCTTCATTTTCTATGTACTGACTTATACTTTCCATAACAGAGTTTATTTGCGCTTGTTCTTGTCTAATCTCGTTCAGTATGCTCTCGCTGTCAGCATCTTGGGGTTGCTGCGTATCATCCGGCCTAACAATAGTGGGAAAATCAAGCACTGATTCCTGTCCGCTGAATACCATGCTCAAAGCATTGGCCATTTGGGCGTATTTATTCATATCTACTTGGCTCATAGAATATAGGATTACAAAAAACACCATAAGCAAAGTAATGAAATCAGCATAGCTTAAAAGCCAGCGCTCCATCCCTGCGCCGCCGCCTACTCCGCCTTCGGCTTTGTTTTTCTTTTTAGGTTTGGCCATATATCTAATTCTCCTCAGCTTTATTATTCAGTTCTTTTTTGATATCCTCTGATAAGAACGTCATAAGTTTTTCCCTTATTACACGAGGATTTTCTCCGGCCTGAACCGAAAGAATACCTTCCAGAATCATTTCCATAAGTAGCAATTCTCTTTTCGTTTTGACTTTAATCTTATTCCCGAAAGGAATCCAAAGCAAGTTAGCGGAAGAAATACCATAAAGAGTAGCCAGGAAAGCTACAGCTATAGCAGCCGATAATTCTTCCGGGTTCGATAAATTACTGAGTACGTTTACCATGCCCATGACCGTCCCGATTATGCCCATTGTAGGGCCAAATCCTCCCGCGGTCATAAAGATTTCGGACCCTACTTTTTGTTCGTCTTCGTAAGCTTGTATCTCCATCTCCAGCATATTACGGGTAAGCTCAGGGTCAGTGCCGTCTATAACCAGATTCAACCCTCGCGCAAAAAAGGGATTTTCTATGTCATTTATTTTAGCTTCCAAACTCAGCAGCCCTTCCCGGCGGGCTGAATCCGCTATGGCTACTAAAGATTCCAATACATTTGCATAATCTATTTTTTTATCTGTAAACACCGCTTTAAAAATAGCGGGCATCTTTTTCAAGTCGGCAAGAGTAAAACTCATTACTGTCGCTCCGATAGTACCGCCGAAAACAATAACGAAAGCGGAAGGAACTACCAGCATTGATAAGGAACCGCCTTCTTCTAAAAAACCCAACAATAACAGCCCAAAACCTATTACTATCCCAACAATACTAGTTATATCCATTAAATATTACCTCTCCCGCAACATTTTTTATATTTTTTACCGCTTCCGCAAGGACACAAATCATTACGTCCTATTTTGGAAACCCTTACCGGTTTTTTCTCTTGTTCGTTTTCCTGTTTAGCTATAATTTTCTTTTCTTCCAGCTTTTGTACAACCTTCACCCTCAGCATCAACCGTACCACAGCTTCTTTAATGCTCAAAATCATAGTCTGAAAAGCTTCAAAAGCCTCGAATTTGTATTCTATTAAAGGATCTTTTTGCCCGTAACCCCTGAGTCCAATACCGTTACGGAGTTGATCCATCGAATCTATATGATCCATCCATTTTTCGTCGATTACTTTCAGCATAATAGTTTTTTCTAACTCTCTGATTAACTCGCCGCCGAGTTCCTGTTCTCTTGCTTCATAGAAATCATGCGTTTTTTCTTTTAATAAATCTTTTAATTCAATTTTGGTCATACCCAGAATATTTTCAGCCTTAAAGTCCGAATTCGGAATGATGTTTTGTTCCACATAGGCTATAATCCCATTTAAATCCCATTCATCCGAATATTTTTCTTCCCCGGCAAAACCATCTACCAATGGTTCGATAACATCATCAATCATGCTGGAAATCGTATCTTTCAAATTATCGCCATAAAGAACTTTTTTACGTTCCCCATAGATCACTTCCCTCTGCTGATTAATTACATCATCATAGCGCAATACGTTTTTACGTATGTCAAAATTATGAGCTTCCACCTTTTTCTGAGCGTTTTCAATCCGCTTGCTTATAATTTTATTTTCTATAGGCATCTCATCGTCCATACCTAATCTATCCAGCAAGCCTTCTATGCTTTCAGAGCCAAATAAGCGCATCAAGTCGTCTTCCAGCGATACATAAAAACGAGATTCTCCTGGGTCGCCTTGCCGGCCTGAACGTCCCCGCAACTGATTATCAATCCGCCGCGCTTCATGACGTTCAGTCCCTAAAACATATAATCCTCCTTTAGTTTGGACTCCTTCGCCCAAAACAATATCAGTCCCGCGTCCCGCCATATTAGTGGCTATGGTTACCGCCCCTAATTGCCCTGCTTTAGCAATTATTTGAGCTTCTTTTTCATGATTTTTAGCATTTAAAACCTGATGCCGAATACCTTTTTTACTAAGCATCTTGCTTAAAGTTTCAGATTTTTCAATTGATACGGTACCTACCAAAACCGGTTGCTGCTGCTGATGCTTTTCAATAATATCCTGAACTACAGCGCTGAATTTTCCCAACTCAGATCTATATACAAAATCCGGCTTATCTTCGCGGATCATCGTTTTATTGGTAGGAATTGCCACTACATCCATACCGTAAATATTCCGGAATTCTTCTTCTTCAGTTTTAGCTGTTCCTGTCATACCGGCAATCTTTTTATACATCCTGAAATAATTCTGGAAAGTAATAGTAGCTAAAGTCTGCGATTCCTTTTCTATTTTGACTCCTTCTTTAGCTTCAATCGCCTGATGCAGTCCATCGCTGTAACGTCTGCCAAACATCAGGCGTCCGGTAAATTCATCAACAATTATTACTTGATTATCTTTGATAACATAATCGCGGTCTCTTTTCATTAAAACATGGGCTTTCAGCCCTTGATTCATATAATGAGCTATTTCCATATTTTCCGACAAATTTTCAATGCCAAAAAAATCTTCTACTTTTATCACTCCGCTTTCGGTTAAGGTAACCAAATGCGCTTTTTCATCAGTAACAAAATCGGTCTCGTTTTGCAGCCTAGGTACAAACTTGGCGATACGAGAATATAAATCCGTTGGCTTATCGCCTTCACCCGATATAATCAAAGGGGTTCTGGCTTCATCAATTAAAATAGAATCAACTTCGTCAACCAGAGCAAAATACAGTGGCCTTTGCACCATCCGCTCCGCGTTTATCACCATGTTGTCACGTAAATAATCAAAGCCCAACTCATTATTAGTCGCATAAGTGATATCGCTTCCGTAAGCTGCTTTTTTTGCCGCGTAATCCAACCCATGAACGATAAGCCCTACGGTCAGTCCGCAAAATTCATAGACCGGCGCCATCCAAGCCGAGTCACGGGCAGCTAAATAATCATTTACTGTAACTATATGAACGCCCTCGCCAGCCAAAGCATTCAAATAAGCCGGAAGAGTCGCCACCAAGGTTTTGCCCTCGCCGGTCTTCATCTCAGCAATACGCCCTTGGTGAAGTATGATCCCCCCAATAAGTTGAACATCAAAATGTCTCATGCCCAAAGTACGCCGTGAAGCCTCCCGCACCAACGCAAACGCCTCGGGTAATATATCGTTTAATTCTGCTCCTTCCTTTAACCGTTGTTTAAATTCTTCCGTTTTCACAGGAAATTCTTCGTCTGCTAGTTTTTCAAATTCCGGCTCCAGTGAATTTATATTTTTAACCAAAGGCCGAATTTTTTTTATCTCTTTCTCATCATCATCAAGCAGAGTTTTCAAAAAATCTTTCAACATGTTTTACGCTCCTATCTGCGTTAAAGCTGGCAATAGTTAATTTACGCCTATTTAAAAAGAGGAACGATTACGTTCCTCTATAATTTGTATATTAACATTTTAAAACCATTCATAACAACTAATCAAAATCCGGCTCTATCAAACCAAAATCTCCGTTTTTTCTTTTATATACCACATTTACTTCATCCGTATTGGCATTAAAGAATACAAAAAAATTATGTCCCAGCATGTTCATCTGCATAATAGCTTCTTCCTCATCCATCGGTTTTAAAGCAAAGCGTTTAGAGCGAACAATTTTAAATTTTTCCAAATTCTCCTGTTCCAGCGGAAACGTACTGATCTGAGCTTGAATTTCATCGGCTAAAGCCCGTTTTAAACCTGCGCCGCGACCGTGCCGCCGGTAAAGCTTAGTTTTATATTTTTCAATTTGTTTTTCGAGTTTCTCTTCCACCGAATCTATCGCGGTATACATATCATTAGTGGTTTCTTCGCCTCTTAAAATAATGCCGTTCAGAGGAATTGTTACTTCTATGGTATGCCGCGCTCCCTCTATCGACATCAATACCTGAGCGTCTTTGACATTGTCAAAATATTTTTCAAGCTTAGACAGTCTTCTCGTAGCATATTCTTTAAGCTCACCTGAAACCTCCATACGGCGGCCTCTTATTTCAAAATTCAAAATTATATCCCCCTTTCATTTTTTAATATTGGTTTCGTTTGTTGCCTTCCCCGCATTTAAAAAATATCTTTTTTATACAATTTGTCATCTTTGTGTAAAGATAACAATAAGTTTTCTTTATTAAAATATACTAAAAAATGCAGATCTTTTCAAACGAATCTGCAAATTTTCGCGCGAATTGCCAATTTATTTTTTGCTGTCTAAAAACCAAGGCTCGCTGGCAAAATTAGGGTTATACGCAACCTGCGCCTGCTGATTTTTTTTTAAGCGCCCCTTTTTTCTATCTAATTCATTTTTTACGCTTGCAATCAACTGTTGGTTCTTGTTATCCGCTTCTTGTATTTTTATAATCAATTCCCTAATGGCAGCTTTTTCAGCGTTAACCTTTTCCAATGCTTCTGGGGCAATATTTATTTGCCGTAAACGCTTATTTCGGTCATCAATATTTTTTTCCAAACCGTCTCTTTGAACAAAAAGCTCGTCCAAGCGCGGATAATCATTTACATTATCCGTTTCTTCCTCGCCCATTGCGTCTCCGTACAATATTTGCAGCAAATCATTCTGATGGTTACATAATGACAGCATATCATTATAAAGAACAGACAGTTCCGCATAAATACTGAAGACATCCATATGTATCGAATTCCTTTCCGAGGTTATCCTGAAATATTGACTTTCTTTAACGAATGATTTGGGACCGCAGCTTGATTCGGCCCTAAATTTTTGACAGCTTCTTCCCAAGTCTCATACATCTGGTTAAAATAGTCCAAAATCTCATCTATGATAGCCGTGTCTTTCTTTATGTTAGCCGCTATTAGCTGCTGTAAAAAATACTCGTACAAAGCCATGAGATTATGCGATATTTCATATTCCATTTTTAAAGTTGACATCAATTCAGCCACAATCTCCTGTACCATGACGATGCTTACATGCGCTTTGTTCATGTCATTATTGTTAATAGCAATTTTAGCGTTATTTAAACTTTTAATAGCTCCGTTGAGAAGCATTAACAGCAACCTGCCAGGGCTGGTAGTTTCTATACTAGTTTTCCTATACTGCAAATATGCTTGACTATTTGTTTCCAAAAAAAATCCCTCCCTATTTCTACCCTTATATTTATTATCGAAACTTTTGGCCGTTGCTTAATGGGTATTTTTAACATTTTATTATTAAAACTATTCTACCACAGTTTTTGCTTAAACTACTACCAATATAAATAAGAATGTAAAGTTTAATTTTTTTTACTTTAGCATTGTAAATAATTCTTCTCCTGTTAAAAGCGCATCTGTGAAGATGCGCCTTTAATTTTTTTATACCTCGAAATATTTATGTGCCGTTCTGGAGACCTGATTTTTTCTTACGCATGAAACTTAAAAAAAATATACTGATCAGGCCGATACCCATTAAACCGCCAAAATAAAAACTGTTGGCCGGTCCAAAGTGTTCCGCCACATAACCGGTAGCAAAATTGCCGATAGGAGAAGAACCGGTCAGCACCAGATAATATACGCTCATCACCCGCCCACGGTAATCATCTGAAGAGTTCAGCTGCAAAATAGAATTTACGGTAGTCATAAAAGTTATATTGAATACTCCAATAATCGCTATCACCACTAAAACTATATAATAATTGGAAATGCTTCCGGCCACAATCAAACTGCCCAGCAAAAGCAAAGCGTTTATCAAAACAGAACGGTAGGATAACTGATTTTGAGAACGGGCCGCAAAGATCATAGACCCGATCAAAGCCCCTATGCCCATAGCGGATAACATAAAGCTGAAGCCTTGTACCTGCTGGTTGAATGTTACCCGCGCAAAAACCGGGAATATCACATTGGTATTCATGGCAAAAATACCGATGATAGCAGTAGAGATTATAGCGTAAAAAATAACGTCTTTATTCTTTATGTATTTCAGGCCGTTTATGATTTCAGATATTACAGGCTGCCGCTGCATTCTTATGTTTTCGTCATAATGATTGATCCTAGTCAAACTATAAATAACCGCGATAAAGCTTAACCCGTTTAACAAAAAACAAAAACTTACTCCGTATTTGGCCATAATGATGCCAGCCAGCCCCGGCCCAACTATTTTAGCGGTATTTTCTACCGTCGCGTTCAAACCTATGGCGTTTTTCAAATCTCTTCGCCCGACCAGCTCTATAAAAAAGGTCTGGCGGGCCGGCATATCAATAGTATTGGAAAGACCCAGCATAGCCGCCAGTATAAAAATATGCCAATATTTAACCATTCCTAACCCTACTAAAGCAGCCATTGTCAATGCTTGCGCCATTTGAAAAGCTTGAGTAACAAGCAGTATTTTCTTTTTAGGATATTTGTCTATATAAACGCCGCTGAATAAAGAAAACAAAAGGATCGGAAGCTGCTGGCACACTCCCAGCAAGCCCAGCAAAAAAGCTGAGCCGGTCAGAGAATAGATCAGCCATTGCTGAGCGGTTCTCTGCATCCACGTTCCTAAAAGGGAAATTCCCTGTCCGGAAAGAAAATACCGAAAATTTGAGTGTGCAAGAGCTAAAAATTTGCCTGATAAAAGTTTTTTGAATGGCAACTTTGCTGTCATCATGGACTATCCCTGCCTCAGCTCGTAATAAAGGCCGTATATCGCTGAAAAACTTCTGATAATTATGGCCAGAAATGTCTGAAAGACTAAAAAATCGGGGACTGCGCCTGTCCAGTCTCCGATCATACGGTCAACTATTAAAAAAGTAATACTTTATGGTCTATAAAGTTTAACAGCTTGAGCAGATATATGTCAATGACTTATGGACGAAGCCCGGAAGATACTGCTGTAGCTTAGTTACAGTACAATGGGGAGAAGGAGTAAGAAAAAGAGAACCGAAGCGAACAGATTTTATAGAAGACTTCTTCATGATATTGTTTCCCCACGGTAACGCAGTTTATTAAAAAGCTGTCAAAAATTTTTGAATATTTTTTTAAAAAAATCTTGACACGTATTTGCCCGTCGTGTATAGTATTTTTTAATACATAAACTTATAATTCCTATATGAATTATAAGCAATGAAAATCCAATTAAACATTTGCTCAGTATTTTTCGACTGATTAGGAAACTGAAGGTCATGAGAGTTATACCGTTAACTTTTATGGCTTTTTTTTAATTTTTAACAACGAGGTTTGCGTACAGCTGTTGCTGGTAAACTTAAATATTAAACTAGC
>JAISDD010000100.1 GCA_031265005.1 Syntrophomonadaceae bacterium
CTTATCGGCTTTGGCAACCACATCTCCTTTACTAAAAGAAATATCCGCCCCTAACGCCGCAAACCCTTTCAAATGTAAATCAACGGGACGGCTGCCAATAGCGCATCCTCCTGGCAGCGCTATTCTTACCGCGCCTTTTTTCGCTAAAACAGGCCCTAGGATTAAAAAAGAAGCTCTTATTTGTTTTACTAGCTCATACGGCGGTTTATAATTTTTTATATCTCCGTCAATTATTAAACTATCGCCCTTTTGTTTTGTGTTAATCCCCACATTATTTATCAATTCGGTTATTACCGACACATCATCTATTTCGGGTAAACGGTGGATTATCACCTGCTCGCTACTCAGCAGCGCCGCCGCTAATATTGGCAAAACCGCATTTTTAGCTGAACTTACCATTATTTCTCCACTTAATTTTCTTTTGCCAGTCACAGTCAATTCCAATTTTTTCTTTCACCTCTTTTATCTTCAGTAATCGCTAATAATGAATGGGCTTCCTATCCAAATCAAAGTTTTCTGGCTGTCCTGATCCCTTCTTAGCGCAATTTGCCAATCATAGGTATTTCTCAGTATATCAATCTGACTTTTCTTGTGCTTAAGCGTCGCGCTGACATAATTCTCCCCTAAATATTTTTCCACAATCTCAGCGTTCATGTTTTTACTCATGACCTCCAGTAAAATTTCCAGCGCTTCCTGGCTCACTAAAATATCCATATAACCATGATACAATTGGCAAAAATTCCATTTGATATTTTTTATTTTGTTTAAATTCATTTGGTACGCCATGATATTTTGCTGGTCGCTCGCAAAAATTAAAGCCATAATAATATAAGTTATGTCTTCATCCGTTTCACGAAAAATAATGCTGCATTGAGCGTCATTTATCGGGCTTTTATATTTTAAGCCCTGATCTTCTGATTTTTCCCATTTATCGCTCTCAAACCGTATTCCTAGCGCTTGGCTGATCGCGTTTATCTGTTTTTGGTATTCATGATTTGGATCTCTTTTTATTTTGGCCCAGCAATCTAATCTAAATTCAAGTGAATTTGCACCGATTGATGAAAATGCTTGTTGATATGGTGTTTTATTATAATCTTTCAATTCAATTGTATAATTTGCAACATTCATTCCAATTGTGGTTAATAAAACAAATGCTAATAAATATGTAAATACTTTGGGCATTTTTCTCATCCCTTTAGTGTGGGTATTTATAGAAATTTTTGCCCACATATGCCAACTTTATACCTCTATCCCGATACAAAAAAGCTGCGCGATGATAATCACACAGCTTCACAACCTGAAACGCCGCGTTAAGGACTTTTTAACCGGCAGGAAAAATTTATAGAATATTCACATTTAGCCAAAAAAGTGCGCCTTCGTATGAGCGCGCGTCCGTCCATTGATTTTTCGCCCCATATTTATTTATCGCCAAAAAATTTCCTGCAAAACCGCCCCCGAAATAGCACTTGTATAGACCTGCTTTTCATCTAACGGGTAGCGTCTTTGACTCGATATTTTCCACTTAGCGCGGGCGAACTCTTTCTTGCGGGGTGAATATAGCCAACCGTAGCCATTGTGCGGTGCCAGTCCGCTTGTCCCGCATAAGCCGTGACTGCCATTAAAATAAGTGACTTCGATTATAAAGTCATTTAAAGCATATCTCACGCCGGCCAAAATATTACATTTTTCGGCCATCTTTCGTTATTTTTCAATGTTTCATTCGCCGGCAGCCAGCAAGCTCAGTCCTTATTTTGCAGCTGTTCTTGTTTCAGCCGTTCTAACTCAGCTTTTTGGTTTTCTTTAGCTTGCAAAGCTTTTTCCTGTACTTTATAGGTGTGCAGCCAAATCAATACTCCGAACAATACCGTTAAAAAAAATACGCCTCCCATAAATAATGCAAAAGCCAGTTTCAAGATATCTCCCCTAACTGATAATATAATCCGTTTTAGGCTTCAGTCTTTTACTTTATTACCTCACTTTCCTAAAAAAGCTCTTTATATTTAAGAAAAAACCGAAACGGTTTCCGCGTCTCGGCTCTGGCAATCTGCTTTTTAGCTGCTGTTTAAATAATAACTTTCCCGAATAATTTTCAGCCGGCGGCTTTTATCCTGGCGATAGCTCTCTGCAAAGCCAACCTGGCCCTGTCAATGTTGATATCTTCGCTGCGTTGAGCCAAGCGCCTCTCAGCCCTTTCCCGTGCTTCTTTCGCGCGCAAAACATCTACATTGGCTCCATGTTCGGCCGTTTCGGCTAAAACACGGACAATATTATCGACAACTTCCATAAAACCACCGCTGATTGCTATTTTTTGAATAGTTTCATCAAGCATTTTATATTTTAAAACTCCTATTTTTAAAGACGCCACTATCGGCGCGTGATTTTTCAAAATTCCTAATTCGCCTTCGGCTCCTGGAACCACTAAAAATTGAATTTCTTCTTTTAAAAGAATGTTTTCAGGAGTTACTACTTCCAGCATGAAGGTATTGTCCGCCATGCGTTAAACCCCCAGTCTCTTAGCTTTTTCTATAACGGTATCAATGCTCCCCACCATATAAAAAGCATCTTCCGGCAGATTATCATGTTTTCCAGCCAGTACTTGAGTGAAGGACTCTACCGTTTCACTAACCGGAACATAAACTCCCGGCGAACCGGTAAACTGTTCGGCGACATGGAACGGCTGAGACAGGAATCTTTGAATTTTCCTCGACCTGGCAACGATCAGCTTATCTTCGTCAGTGAGTTCGTCCATTCCCAATATAGCTATTATGTCTTGCAGTTCTTTATATCTCTGCAATATAGCTTGCACACCGCGCGCGCACGAATAATGCTTATCACCAAGAACCACCGGATCCAGTATTCTCGAAGTCGAATCCAAAGGATCCACCGCGGGATAAATTCCTAATTCTGAAATGGAGCGTGATAAAGTCGTAGTAGCGTCCAAATGGGCAAAAGTAGTAGCTGGGGCTGGGTCAGTCAAGTCATCGGCTGGGACATAAACCGCCTGAGCTGAAGTAATCGAGCCTTTTCGGGTACTGGTTATACGTTCTTGCAAAAGCCCCATATCAGTTGCCAATGTTGGCTGATAACCAACAGCGGACGGCATGCGTCCAAGCAAAGCCGACACTTCATTGCCAGCTTGAGCAAAGCGGAAAATGTTATCTATAAATATCAGCACGTCTTGCCCGGCAACATCTCTAAAATACTCAGCCACTGTAAGTCCGGTCAAACCAACCCGTAATCTGGCGCCGGGCGGCTCATTCATCTGACCGAAAATCAGAGCGCACTTACTTATAACGCCGGATTCAACCATTTCCTCCCAGAGATCATTTCCTTCGCGAGTCCTCTCTCCTACCCCGGTAAACACCGAATAACCACCATGCTCATAAGCAATGTTACGTATCAATTCTTGAATAAGAACGGTTTTACCAACTCCGGCTCCGCCAAATAATCCAATTTTACCGCCTTTAGCGTAAGGGCAAATTAAATCGGCTACCTTTACTCCTGTTTCAAGCATCTGAGTCGCTGGCAATTGATCCACCAGTAAAGGCGGCTGTCTATGAATTTCCCACATATCCGACGCGTTTACCGGACCTGCCTCATCAACCGGCTCTCCTAAAACATTTAATATCCTTCCCAAACATCCTTCCCCAACCGGAATCTTAATAGCAGCGCCGGTGTTAGTAGCTTTCATTCCTCTGGATGTGCCATCCGTAGGACGCAAAGCCACACATCTAACCACATCGTTACCCAATAGCTGCATGGCCTCCAAAGTAACATCAATATTTTGCGCCCCGTCATATCCAGAACCTTGATCTTCAGATTTTATGGTAATAGCGTTCATCAGATCCGGCAGTTCTCCAGGATTAAAGCGAATATCCACAACTGCTCCGATCACTTGAGTTACCTCTCCATAGGTTTCATTCGCCATTCTCTGTTTTCCTCCTTAATATTAAGCGCTTTGAATGTTGGAAGCTTGACCTCATTTCTGTAAAGCCTCCGCACCGCCGACAATATCTAGAATTTCATCTGTAATTGCCGCTTGACGCGCTTTATTCATAGCTAAAGTTAAACTACCTATTAATTCGCCAGCATTTTCAGTAGCATTGCCCATCGCGGTCATCCTCGCCCCAAATTCACCGGCTTTTCCTTCCAGCATAGAATTATAGATTAAACTTCCCACATACCTGGGTAATAAAGAAACTAAAATCGCTTCGGCACTGGGTTCGTAAATATAATCAATCAAATGGGACGCCAATCCTTCTTTTTCTTCAGGCGGCTCCAGAGGAAACACTTTCGTTAGCGTAGGCACTTGCCGTAAAACATTTATAAACTTAGAGTACACTAAGAAAACTTCATCTAATTCTTTCTTTTCATAAGCTTCAATAACGTATTGAGCTACGGCGCGGGCATCAAGATAACTTATATTATCTCCCAAATTAACAAAATCGACCGCAATTAAACCTCTTTTTTTGTAAAAATCACTGGCTTTCCTGCCAACGGCAATAACCGTTTTTTCTACATTATTGTCAATGTTTTCCATGGATTGGTTCGCCATTTTAATTATATTGGTATTGTACGCTCCGCAAAGCCCGCGGTCAGCTGTAACCACAATATAGCCTATTTTTTTTATTTCATCTCTTTTTTCTAATAAAGGGTGCTTAACATCAAGAGCTACTGCCGATAATCTAGCCACCGTTCCTTGCAAAGTTTCATTGTAAGGACGTGAAGCTTCGGCTTTCTCTTGGGCACGGCGCAGTCTAGCCGCCGCTACCATTTTCATAGCCTTGGTAATCTGCTGCGTATTAGCAACACTGCGAATCCTGCGTTTAAATTCTCTTACGCCTGCTCCTGCCATTTAATCACCACCTCATACTACAAAAGTGGATTTGAAATCTTCAATTGCAGTTACCAGTTTAGCGCTGATATCATCTTCTAACTTGCCAGTATCTCTGATAGCAGCCAAAACATCCGAATTGGCGCCGCGCATATATTTCAGAAAATCCACTTCAAATTCATTAACGCGTTCACGAGGAATATCATCTAAATGTCCGTTTATTCCGGCATAAATAGATACTACCTGTTCTTCCATCGGCATAGGCTGATACTGTCCTTGTTTTAAAAGCTCAGTAATTCTTTCTCCTCTGGTTAAACGTGCTAAAGTAGCTTTATCCAAATCGGATCCAAATTGCGCAAAAGCTGCTAATTCACGGTATTGCGCCAAATCTAAACGCAACTGGCTGGCAACCGATTTCATCGCTTTGGTTTGAGCCGAACCGCCTACCCTGCTTACTGAAAGCCCAGCATTTACAGCCGGACGATTGCCGGAATAAAACATATCAGTTTCCAAATAGATCTGTCCGTCCGTAATCGATATAACATTAGTAGGAATATAAGCCGACAGATCACCGGCTTGAGTTTCTATGATAGGTAAAGCGGTTATAGAGCCTCCGCCATACTTTTCATTAAGCTTACATCCTCTTTCCAGCAAACGGGAATGCAGATAAAAAACATCTCCGGGATAAGCTTCACGGCCTGGCGGGCGGCGAAGCAATAAAGACATTTCGCGGTAAGCTATGGCATGTTTGGAAAGATCGTCATAAATTATGAGGACGTCTTTTCCTTGAGCTTCCATAAACTCTTCCGCCATAGCCACTCCACAGTACGGGGCAATGTATAATAACGGCGCCGGCTCTGAAGCGGTAGCCGCCACGATTATGGTGTAATCCATAGCCCCCATTTCTTCCAAACGGCTGTATAACCCAGCAATGGTAGATTGTTTTTGACCTATGCCTACATATATGCAAATCAAATCTTTCTTGGTTCTCTGATTAATGATGGTGTCAATAGCTATGGCAGTTTTTCCTATTTGGCGGTCGCCTATAATCAGCTCACGCTGACCGCGGCCGATAGGAACCATCGAATCTATAGCCTTTATCCCTGTTTGCATCGGGGTATTAACCGGCGATCTTGTTACAACTCCATGAGCGACCTTTTCAATCGGACGAGTCGTCACGGTATTTATCGGTCCCTTACCGTCCAGCGGCTGTCCTAAAGCATTCACCACGCGGCCTAATAAAGCGTCTCCGCAGGGAACTTCCATGATTTTTCCGGTCGCTTTTACCACATCGCCTTCTTTAATGTGATTGTATTTCCCCAATAAAACAACACCAACATTATCTTCTTCGAGGTTGAGAACTAACCCGGCTGTTCCCTCTGGAAATTCCAACAGCTCACCAGCCATAGCTCCCTGTAATCCATAAACACGAGCAATTCCGTCTCCTACGTATATTACAGAGCCCACATTGCTGACCTCGACCTCGGATTGGTAGCGCTCAATTTGTTCTTTCAAAATAGCGCTAATCTCTTCCGGCCTAATACTCATTTTATGTGCTCACCCCTATCACTTAACTTATCTTTAGCGTTCGTAATTTTGTTTGCAGCATCTCCAGTTTTTTAGCAACTGAAGCATCAATTATGCGATCGCCTACCCTTATTTTTATACCGCCTATAAGCGTTTCGTCCACCGTTTGTTTCAACTCGACCTTTTTTTCGATTGAAGTTGATAATTTTTCCTGTAAAATTTTCATTTCATCTTCCGGTACTTCTCGAGCTGAAAATAAATAAGCTTTAGTAATATTGCGGGATTCATCCGCCATATCACAGTATTCCCCTACAATGGCTTCTAGGTAAGCTTCCCTCCTTTTATCGACAATTAGCTTTAAAAAATTGATAGTTACTGCAGATAACTGTTCTGAAAAAATTTTTTCTATGATTTCTTTTTTCTGTTTTACTGGAACCAACAAATGATTTAAATAAACCTTTAGCTCATCAACCTCATTGATTGTTGCCAGAGCATTTTCCAACTCCTGCTGCAATTCATCGATTTGGCCATTTTCTTGCGCAATTTTGAAAAATGCTTCCGCATAACGTCTCGCCACACTTTTGTTCAGCATAATAAATCGCCTGCCTCGTTAACAAACTGCTGAACCATTTGTCTATGGTCCGCTTCGGTAATAGTTCTGCCTAAAACTTTTTCAGCCGCTAACATCGATAAAATTACGGTGTTTTCCTTTAACTCAGCTTTAGCTACTTCAGTAGCCGCTTTGATTTCCACTTCTGCTTTAGTTTTCATATTAGCAACTTCTTCTTTCGTCGCGGCTATTATTTCATTTTTAGCATTTTCAGCAGCTTTAGAAGCTTTAGCAACTATTTCCTGAGCTTCCTTGCGCGATTCAGCTAAATTAGCTTGAGCTTCTATTCTCATTTTTTCTACTTCCGACTTCACTTCTTCCGCATGTTTAAGGGAACTTTCGATAGCAGTTGAACGCTGCTCCAATATATTACTTATGGGTCCATACCCAAATTTATAAACTAACGCTACCAGCACCAGAAAGTTCACTAACGACCAACCTATAACATACAGGTTGGGAAAAGCCGGAGTTTCACCGCCCGGCGCGCTAACAGGAAGCGTACTATCTCCAGCAGCCATGCAGAAGGATACAAATCCAAATAACATGATAATTGTTAAAAATATAACAATTGACCTTTTAAAACTTATCCTTTTGCCAGTTTTCACGGACATGTTTCCTCCAATCTATCAGCCTAATACTGCAAGACGACAGAGCTGTAATGTATTACTTTACTCTATCGCCTACAAATCTCAAGCCCATTTGTATGTTTATTGCATTATTTTTCAGTCATTAAATTTTGCCGTAAAGCATAAACGCAATAACTAATCCATAAATAGTTAATGTCTCTATGAAAGCTAATACAATAAAAAGAAGCGTTCTCACTTCTCCTCCGATTTCAGGCTGCCGCGCAATTGCTTCAAAAGCCTTGCCGCCAGCAAGTCCCATTCCTATACCACCGCCAATACCGGCGATCGATACAGCCAGACCAGCCCCTAATGCAGCTATCTCCATTTTTCATCCTCCTTTTTACACATTCCTAAAATAATTTTTCAACTTTTTTTTATTACATTAAACTAATCTTTAATGCCCTTTACCTGCGGCATTGCCAATATAGCTCGCTGATAATATAGTAAAAACTATGGCTTGGATCGCGCCCAGCAATAAACTCAACCCCATTATCAAAGACGGGACTAAAAAAGGTGCTAAAAACAACAGAAAAGCTATGACCATTTCTTCTCCAAATATATTGCCGAATAACCGGAAAGTCAGGGATAGCGGATGCGCTACTTCTTCAATAATATTAAGTGGTAGCATAGCCCAGCTAGGACTTACGAAATGCCCTAAGTAATGCAACTTGTTTTCAGAAATACCCGCGATATGAACAGCAAAAAAAGTAACAAGCGCTAAAGACATGGTAACATTCCAGTTGCTTGTCGGCGGCTGAAAGCCTTCAACATGAGCCGCGCCAGGAATTAAGCCGCTATAATTGCTTAGCAGGATAAAAAAGAAAAACGAAGTAAGCAAAGGCGCCCATTTTTTTGCCACGTGTTCTTCATCCATAAGTTGAGTAAAAAATTCGTATGTCCAAACAATTGCCATCTCAAAAACATTTTGCAATCCTTTAGGAACTAATTGCATATTTCTAGTGGCGGCATAAGCTATTATACCAATGAGCGCTATAATTACCCACTGTGTTACAATTAAATGATCCACGGGAATTGGCCCCAACTTAAAAAAAGCGCCATCCCACATTCCAAAAATCATCAGATTTCCCTCCTTTCTAAGGGTTTTTCGACAAAAACATTAATTTATATTTTATTTAAGCTATTAATCAATTATAAAAAATACCAACTGCAAATGACAATTATAAACAAAATCATTTTTTAGATTTCATTTTATCCCACATTATTTTCATTGCCGCTGATAATCCTAACACACATCCTAAAAGAGTCAACCATGGATTGGTGGCAAATTTTTTATCTAAGTAATATCCTAAGAAACCGCATCCTCCAACTGACGCAGCAATAGAAGTGCTGAAATTTATTGCTTCACTCAAAGATTTTGCCCAATTTCCCTTTTTACTTTCAGACATAAATATTGGCTCCAAACTCTTACCTCACCTTTATCACATTGCTTATTCGCCATGAAAAGAATAAATCCTGCAAATTTTTTAAACTCTATTTATAATTTATGGCGGCTTCACTTTAACAAATAGCCTTTACTTTCTAGTTTTTGCAAATGTTCTTTTAACATTTGTTCTATATTTATCCCATATTGTTCTTGCATTACAAACATCATTGTTACCGCTGTTTGCGCCACATCCAGCAACTCTTTGGAAAGCTCTTCCGCCAAAACCTTTTCCGGATACACCACTTTTTCCCCGCTCAGGCCTCGAAATTTACCTATCAACTGAGCTAACTCTCCCGCTTCTTCCATAAGCTTCAAAGCAGTAGATTCCAGGCTAGGATTAAGCCCGTTTAATTTCGGTAAGGAAAGTATTTTGTTCTCCATCTTCTTTCTCCCAATTCATAAATTCTATTGATATACCGGCTTCTCGTAAAAGTTTTAATGATAAATCATCTTTAATATCAACATTATGAATGATACTGACAATACCCGCATTTATAATCATCATCGCTCAA
>JAISDD010000148.1 GCA_031265005.1 Syntrophomonadaceae bacterium
TCTTCGAAATTGTTCCCCTGTTAAATCTTTGGTTTCTTCGTACCTCATACTTTCTTCTACCTGCCTTGTTTTTTTACATTTTATCACACCTGCATAGGTTTGGAAAGATGTCTAATATACTACATGAATAATTTTATGATTATTTCTAAGAATTACCGTTTATGGCCGCTGAAGAAATCTTTCAACTTTAGAAAAGCACTATTTGTTTCCGGATCGGTTTATCAAATATAATATTCATCTGCCCCCACATTTTGATAATTATCTAAAATGTCCTGTAAGGTAATGCCATCTAAATATTCGGCGATAACATTGCTTAAACCCTGCCAAATAGCCAATGTTTTACATTGCCCGCTGCGTTCGCATTGATTAGGATTATCCTCCAGACATGTTACCGGATAAATCCCTCCCTCAGTAACGCGCAAAATTTGTCCTACTGTGTACTGTGACGGAGCCTGCGCTAACATGTAACCACCTTGATAACCTCTGTTGGTGCGCAAAATATCCGAACGATTTAATAAAGTTACTATTTGTTCCAAATATTTTTTGGAAATGCCTTGCCGTTCCGCAATATCTTTCAGCGCTATATATCCGTTGTCTTTATGCTCAGCCAAATCAACCAGCATACGCAAAGAATATCTTCCTTTTGTAGATATTTTCATAATCATATCACCCATCTTAAATTCTCTTTATGTTATTATACTATAGGTTCACTATGCTAACAACCTAATTTTATCATTGTTGTTAGTTTTTGTCAGCACATTTTCGTATCCTTTATAAAATGCTCCTATTTTCTTTTTGCTTGTAAGTTGTTATTTCTTTTACGCAATTTTAAAACATTTTGTTTATAAACTCGCAATTAATTTTTTAAACACGCACAGCTATAAATTTATTTATTTATTTTGCCAGTCATGTTAATCTTTTATTATTGACAAGAGTATACTCCTTATTTGTAATCATACTATATCCATAGGTTTTAAGCAAGTTAGTTTAGGATAATTTTATCAGCATTTTTTAATATTTTAACATCTTATTAAATAACCGCATGAATTCTATCATAACTTATTACCTTCAACCAAAATTTTCCACTTCTATTAGGTGGCGAAATGGGGTGTCTATACAGTTTCTTCAGCAACGGACGCGCTGAACAACATAGGGCCTGACCAGAAAAGTATGACTGTGTCAGCCGCCCATATGCTGAAAAGCATATGTTATCAAAAATAATATAATGAAAGAAGGTTTTTATTTTGGCTAAAGAAAAACAATTTCGATTTGAAACTTTGCAAGTTCATGCAGGTCAAGAATCCCCTGATCCTACTACCGATTCCAGAGCAGTCCCAATCTATCAGACTACCTCATATGTATTTAAAGACTCCTCCCAAGCCGCAGGCCGCTTTGCTTTAACCGAAGGCGGCAACATATACACCCGGCTTATGAATCCCACTTCCGACGTTTTTGAGCAGCGCATTGCGGCTTTAGAAGGCGGCGTAGGCGCTTTAGCTACTTCCTCCGGGGCCGCCGCAGTTACCTACGCTATCGAAAACATTGCCCGAAGCGGCGATCATATTGTGTCAGACAACGCTATTTACGGCGGTACATACAATCTTTTCGCCAATACGTTTAATGATATAAAAATCGCCACCACTTTTGTGGACGGCGGGTCTTTAAACAATTTTGAGAACGCCATTCAGAATAACACTAAAGCTATCTTTATTGAAACACTTGGCAACCCTAATTCTACCATTATTGACATTGACGCAGTGGCTAATCTAGCGCATAAACACGGCATTCCTTTGATTGTCGATAATACTTTTGCCACTCCTTATTTACTGAGACCCATCGAGTATGGCGCAGACGTTGTTGTGCATTCCGCTACTAAATATATAGGCGGGCACGGAACTTCCATCGGCGGCGTCATTATCGACAGCGGAAAGTTTAATTGGGGCCAGAACGATAAATTTCCCGGCCTTTCCCAACCTAACCCCAGTTATCATGGAATAGTGTTTACTGAAGCTGCTGGAGCTTTAGCCTATATTCTTAAAATCAGAACCACGTTGATGAGAGATACTGGCTCGGTTTTAAGCCCGTTCCATTCATTTCTGTTTTTACAAGGACTGGAAACCCTGTCTCTGCGCGTTGAACGGCATGTCGAAAATACTCTTAAAGTACTGGACTATCTAGCCGCCCATCCTAAAGTAGAAATAGTTAATCATCCCGCTTCGCCGAGCCATAGAGACCATATACTATATCAAAAATATTTTCCTAACGGAGGCGGATCCATATTTACTTTTGAAATCAAGGGGGGCGATAAGGAAGCTAGAAAATTTATAGACCATTTAGAATTATTTTCTTTGCTGGCTAATGTAGCCGATGTTAAATCATTGGTAATTCACCCTGCTTCTACCACTCATTCGCAAATGTCTGAACAGGAATTGTTGTCTTCCGGAATAAAACCCAACACTGTGCGTTTATCTATCGGAACCGAGCATATAGACGACATAATCGAAGATTTAGAGCAAGCTTTCAATTCTATTTAATTTCGCTGCCCCTGCATACCATTTTATCTTTGGTTAGTCAGCATATCGCATACATCAGCCTCTTGTTTATTTTCTTTCTAATAAATAAGAGGTTTGATTGAATTACGTATCCTGTTTGCGTTATTATAAAACAAATCCTCAAAATGGATGTGAGTTAACAACGTTCAGTGTGAAAAACAATCCTCCTCGGGTGCTGGTTGCTATGAGCGGCGGAGTAGACAGTTCCATTGCCGCTATGCTTTTAAATCAGAAAGGCTTTGAGTGCGCCGGCGCCATGATGAAATTATTCGAGAACAACGATGTCGGCGTCTGTTCAGATAAAAGCTGCTGTTCGCTGGATGATGCCGAAGATGCTCGTTCCGTAGCCTTAAAATTGGGTATTCCTTTTTACATATTCAATTTTGCCACCGAATTTAAAAAGCAAGTGATAGAACCGTTCGTTTATTGTTATCTCAACGGTCAAACTCCCAACCCCTGCATTGAATGCAACCGGCATTTAAAATTTGAAAATTTCCTTACCCGAGCTTCTTTAATGGATTACGATTATATCGCCACCGGCCACTATGCCCGGATCACTCAGGACCCCGCCAGCAAAAGATACTTGCTGAAAAAAGGTTTTGACCCTAATAAAGACCAAAGTTACGTATTGTACTCAATGCAGCAGGAACAACTCGCTCATACTTTGTTTCCGTTAGGGGAGTTGCGTAAAGCACAAGTTCGGGAACTTGCTCACAATAATAATTTTATAAATTACCGTAAACAAGACAGCCAAGATATTTGTTTTGTCCGAAACGGTAATTACGCAGACTTCATAGAAACTTATACCGGCCGATTGCTTAAAAAAGGTTATTTTACAGATGCTTCCGGCCGTAATTTAGGTGAGCACAAAGGCGTCGGGCATTACACCATCGGCCAGCGCAAAGGGTTAGGTCTGGCAATGCCTTTCCCCGCATATGTGTGTTCGATCAATGCCCAAACTAATACGATAACGGTGGGCCAAGAGCATGATCTCTACTCTAAGACCCTAACCGCCGCCAATATCAATTTAATACCGCTGACACATATTGAAACTTCTTTGCGGGTCAAAGCCAAGCTGCGCTACAAACACCAAGAACAAGCGGCAACTGTTTGGCAGCTTGACGACGATCTTATCCGGGTAGATTTTGACCAACCTCAAAGGGCTATAACCAAAGGGCAAGCCGTAGTATTATATGACGAAGATTTGGTAATCGGAGGAGGAACAATTTTATAAGCTGGGCCTCTCCCCTTTTAATTGTTAAAAACATATAAATTAGATAAATATCTTTCACCTGTATCCGGCAAAACCGTAACAATGACTTTTTCCTGGTTTTCAGAGCGCCGTGCTATCTGCGTAGCCGCCCAAACAGCAGCTCCGGAAGAAATCCCTAACAACAACCCTTCCAAACGGGCTAAAGAGCGGCTAGTTTCAAAAGCGTCTTCGTTGGACACTGTTATTATTTCATCGTAAATAGCGGTATTTAAGACTTCCGGTACAAAACCGGCGCCAAGTCCTTGAATTTTATGCGGCCCAGCTTCTCCGGTAGAAAGTATCGGCGAAGAAGCCGGCTCCACCGCTACAACTTTTATATGCGGATTTTGTTCCTTCAAATACTCCCCTACTCCGGTAATGGTTCCGCCCGTGCCAATCCCTGCAACAAAGATATCGATTTTACCTTCGCAATCTTGCCATATTTCCGGTCCTGTCGTAGCTTTATGAATATTAGGATTGGCCGCATTGGTAAATTGACTGGGGATAAAACTATTCGGGGTTTTTTTCGCAAGTTCATTAGCTTGAGCTATGGCGCCCTTCATTCCCTTTATTCCTTCAGTCAATACTAATTCCGCTCCATATGCTTTTAACAGGTTTCTTCGCTCCAATGTCATCGTTTCCGGCATAGTCAATATAACTTTATATCCCCGCGCCGCTGCCACAAAAGCTAATCCTATGCCTGTATTGCCGCTGGTCGGCTCTATAATAACCGAATTAGGGTTTAAAAGCCCTTTTTCTTCCGCATCCTCAATCATTGCTTTGGCGATGCGGTCTTTTACACTTCCGGCCGGATTATAGCATTCCAGTTTACCTAACAACACCGCGTTAAGATGCAGCACATTTTTATAATTGCTCAACTCAACTAAAGGTGTATTGCCCACTAAATCAGTAGCTTTTCTAAAAATACCCATATTATCTTCTCCTTTAAAATTTTTATTTTTACTGTGCTTGAAGCAACATTATCCCAATTTTCTTATTTTTAGAACGCCCTTTATTTTTTCTGCAAATTACAGTGTTATTATATCTTATTTACTCTAAACCTACTATTAAAATATGCTTTATTATTTATGTTGGCAATTTTTTATCAAGTTCGTTTTTCAAATTTTAAACCTGTGTTAAAATCAGTATTGATAAGCAAAAGAAATATATAGTATAATAATATAACCTATTAAAACTATGTGTTTAATGTATTTCATTTATTGCAAATTATGCTTTATGTGTCATAAAAAAGCGTCTGCGGGATTTTTTTATTAACCTTAATAAATATTGCATTTGCTTTAACTTCGGTTTGGAGGTGCGGACATTGCCCGATATAGACAGAGAAGAAGCCTGGAAAATACTTACTGATTACAATAAAGATGCTTTTCATTTAAAACACGCTCAAATAATGGAAAAGGTTATGTATTACTTCGCCAACGAACTTGGCTTTAGCCAAGAAGCTGATTTCTGGGCTTTAGTTGGACTTTTGCACGATTTGGATTTCGAAATGTTTCCAGAACAGCATTGCGTTAAACAACAAGAAATCATGCATGACTTGGGATTAGACCCAAAACTGATAAGAGCTACGGTCAGTCACGGTTACGCTTTGACTGTAGAAGTCAAACCTGAGCATATAATGGAAAAAATACTTTATGCTACGGATGAACTCACCGGACTTATCGGTGCGGTCGCCCTTATGAGGCCGTCTAAAAGCGTAAGGGACTTAGAATTGAAATCCGTTAAAAAGAAGTATAAAAATCCTAATTTTGCAGCCGGGTGTTCTAGAGAGGTAATTGAGCGCGGCGCTGAGATGCTGGGCTGGGGTTTAGACGAGCTCATCACTAAAACTATTCAAGCAATGAGGGCTTATGAAAACTCTATTTGAATTTTTAACCCTGAAAAGGAGACCGCCATTATGAACATTTACGAAAAATATGATAATTTAAAATTATATCTATCCCAGCTTGAGAATGTGGTAATTGCTTTTTCCGGCGGGGTTGATTCCACTTTTTTACTCAAAACCGCTCATGACATTTTAGGCGATATGGCTGTTGCCGTAACTGCCCGCTCTCAGTCTTTCCCCCAGCGGGAATTAAATGAAACGCTTAATTTTTGTGAAAAGGAAAACATCCGGCACATTATATGTGAATCCGAAGAGTTATCTATAGAAGGTTTTGCTATGAATCCGCCTAATCGCTGCTATCTATGTAAAAACGAGCTTTATGCCAAAATATGGGATGTAGCGCGAAGCCTAGGCATAAAACATGTTGCCGAAGGTTCTAATATTGATGACCTTGGCGACTATCGTCCAGGATTAACCGCCATCAAGGAACAAAATGTGAAAAGCCCTTTGCGAGACGCCCAATTCTCTAAAAAAGAAATCCGTATTTTATCTAAAGAGCTTGGTCTTAATACTTGGAACAAGCAGTCTTTTGCATGTTTATTTTCCCGCATTCCTTATGGAACCTTGATTACCCCTGAAACTCTTACCATGATTGATAAATCCGAACAATATTTGTTAGATCTAGGATTTCATCAAGTCCGTGTGCGATGCCACGGCAACTTAGCCCGTATCGAAACTGACGCCGAAGGGCTGGATATCTTAACTGATGAAATCCTTAGGGAAAAAATTTACACTGATTTCAAACGACTAGGTTTCACTTACATAACTATTGATTTATTAGGCTACCGAACCGGAAGCATGAACGAGGTTTTAAACGTATAGTTTCATAAGAAACCATACTCTTGAACCGATTTTTCCATATATTCTTTGTGTCTCCTGTTGTTTTGTTATTCTTTGTGCAGGTATACATTTATAGCCTGAAAGGAGTTTGTCATGAAGCACATAGTTGCTATTGCCACTGTGGACGGAAAAACTATTTATCAACATTTTGGCCATGCTGAAGTGTTTCAAATCGTATCCGTTTCCGATAAAGATTACACTTATATTGAAAGCAGAAAAGTCCCACCTTCCTGTCAAGATTTTCAACATAGCCAAGGCGCTTTGGAACAAGTTACCTCTGTACTCTATGATTGTGAAGCTGTCTTTGCGGGGAAAATAGGGCCTGGAGCCGCCGCGTGGTTAAGTAGCAAAGGTAAACGGGTATTTGAAACTCCTGGGCTAGTAGATGAGGTCCTGAAGCAAGTAATCGAACGCCGTCTGTTAGATTAGAGCCTTAATATTATACTGGTCTCCTCGTCACAGTCGGTTAATGTTTGTATTTTATTGCATTTTTGTTAATATTTATAATCTTATTTCTGCCCTCCTTGAAATACTTATTTATGAATTTAATGTTTTTGCAGGAGCGGCTGAATATGAAAGTCAGATTTTTATTGGTAACCGGATATTTAGGTGCGGTAATCGGAGCAGGTTTTGCTTCTGGACAAGAAATATCGCAGTTTTTCGTAATTTATGGTTACAATGGTTTAAAAGGCGTTATTTTGGCTTGGATTTTATTTATCCTTTGCGGCGCTTTTTTATTATACTTTGCTCATGAACAAAACACCTGCCAATATCAACAAATCGTGGATTTATTATTAGGTAAAAAAGCCGGCCAAATCATTGATGTTTTGCTGGCTGTCTTTTTGTTCGTAGGCATTTCTACTATGTTGTCCGCCAGCGGGGCTTTGGCTCACGAACACTTTTTTTTACCAAAAATTTTAGGCATTTTGTTATCATACGCTTTCATTTTACTGATTCTGTTTAGCGGGCGCAAAGGGCTTTTTTTATCTTTTTATTTCCTGGTTCCGATAAAAATATTATTACTTTTGATTATTACCGGCTTATTATTTTTTACCGAACCTAAAACTTCCATTGCCGATCTAGCGCCTTATCTGCCTGGTATTCAAAATCGCTGGCCTTTATCCAGCTTGTTATATGTCGCGTACAATTTTGCTTTGGCTATGGTGGTCTTAACGGAATATCAATCGATCAGCGGCAAGCGAGACGGAATAATAGGGGCTGCTTGGGGCGGAATTATATTGGGTTTATTAGTAAGTTTGAGCTATTTTGCTTTATTGCATTTTTCTCCGGCCATATTCCATTATCAAGTTCCCATGCTGTATGTAGCAGGAAATCTATCAGTCAGCGCCAAATATATTTACACCGCCGTTCTTTCGAT
>JAISDD010000162.1 GCA_031265005.1 Syntrophomonadaceae bacterium
GATCACCTTCTCGTTAAGATATAATAAAATAATCAGTTGCTATGATGTATATGCAGTATAATGAAAGTATTATTAATTATTATAACATTATATGCGTCAAAATAATAAATAATCAGCGGGCCGGCCTGTTTTTGCGAGGTCGGAAATCCGGTGCGAAGGGAAGACTGGGCTAATATATCCGCCCGAAAGTAGAATGAAAAATTTTTTGGTTACCGGCGGTGGAGTCGGAATAGGAGCCGCTATAACAAAAGCCTTGACCGGCGAAAAAAATAGGGTGATTATAAATTATCTGACTTCAGAGGTTCAAGCGTCGTTTTTAGAAAAAGAACTGACTGCGCAAGGTTTTGAGGTTTATGGCGTAAAGGCTGACGTAAGCCAAGCTGTTCAGGTGGAAAATATGTTTTCCCATATTGAGCAAAGATGGGGTACGGTGGACGGGTTGATTAATAATGCCGGAATATCTTTGCGCAAACTGTTTATTGATACTGAAAACGAAGAATGGGATGAAGTAATTAATGTTAATTTAAAAAGTGTATTTTTATGCTGTAAGAGGGCTTTGCCAGGCATGTTAAAAAAAGGATGGGGCCGGATAGTAAATATCAGTTCTGTTTGGGGCTTGCATGGAGGCAGTTGTGAAAGCGCTTATGCGGCGTCCAAGGGTGGGATCATTGCTCTTAGTAAATCTTTGGCCGCTGAATACGGCAAAACGGTTACTGTAAATTGTATTGCGCCGGGAGCGGTATGGACCTCTATGCTTGAAAAAGAATTGTTCCCGGAAGAAATAGCTGATTTAGCGGCCGATATTCCTTTGGGGCGTTTGGCGTACCCTGAAGAAATAGCGGCGGCATGCGCTTTTCTAATGTCAGACGGAGCCGGATATATTAACGGGCAGGTTTTAACGGTTGACGGAGGCTGGAAACTTTCTTAAAATATCAAAGAACCATGACCTAAGAGCGCGTGAAAATATTTATTGGTTAAGAAGGTGAGTTTAATGATGTCAAGGAACGATATGTGCTGGTGCGGCAGCGGCAAAAAATATAAAAAGTGCCATTGGCAGCAAGATACGGAATTAGAAGCTCTAAGATTAAAGGGAATGGAAGTTCCTCCCAAAAGGCTCATAAAAAATGAAGCCGATATTGATGGTATAAGGGCGGCCGGACAGTTCAGCAAATACCTCCTGGATATGGTTGCGCCTATGGTTAAACCAGGCGTTTGCAGTGATGACATAGATGCGTTTATTTACGAGTTAACTAAAGAAAAAGGAGGATATCCAGCAACGCTTAATTATAAAAATTACCCTAAAAGCTGCTGTATATCGGTTAATAATGTTATATGCCACGGGATTCCCGGAGATTGGTTTTTGCAAGAAGGAGACATTGCTAATATAGATGTGACGACGTATTTTGAGGGCTATTATGGAGATACCAGCCGGATGTTCGCAGTGGGGGACGTTAAACCTGAAGCTGCTGCTTTGGTCAGGGTGGCTCAAGAATGCATGGATAAAGGCATCGAACAAGTAAAACCTTTTAACCGCCTAGGAGATATAGCTTGGGCTATTGAAAAGTACGCGTCTCAATACGGATATTCTGTAGTCCGCGATTATGGAGGGCATGGGATTGGTAAAGAGTTTCACGAAGATCCGTTTATCTTTCATTTTGGACCGCGGGAACGAGGAATGGTCTTAGTGCCTAACATGGTGTTTACTGTTGAACCCATGATAAACGCGGGCGGATACCGCTGTAAATTATTAAAAGACAAATGGACCTCGGTCACAGCTGACGGCTCGCTGTCGGCCCAATGGGAACATACGATAAGAGTGACCGAAGACGGGGCGGAAATACTAACCGCTTGAAAAGCATTATTTGGAGGTATGATAATGGCAAAGAAATTATTTATTCCCGGCCCGGTGAGTGTTGCGCCTGAAGTGCTTGATAAATTGGCTACCCCTATAATCGGACATCGAGGAAAAGAGGCTTCGGAATTACAAAAGTCTATTACGCATAAGCTGCAAAAATTGTTTTTCACAAAAGAGGAAATATTATTGTCAACTTCTTCCGGAAGCGGTTTGATGGAAGGGGCTATACGCTCATGCACTGGAAAACGGGCGGCGGTGTTCTCTATAGGGGCGTTTGGTAAGCGTTGGTTTGAAATGGCTCAAAGCAATCAGGTTCAAGCCGATCTTTTTGAACAAGAATGGGGAAAAGCCACCAGCGCGGAGCAGGTAGAACAAGTGTTAAAAACCGGGAAATATGATTTGATAACCATAACGCATAATGAAACGTCTACAGGAGTTATGAACCCGCTTGCCTCCATTGCCCAAGCGGTAAAAAAATATCCTGACGTGATTTTCTGCGTAGACGCCGTTTCATCTATGGGGGGATCGAAAATTGAAACCGACACTTTAGGTATAGATATTTGCATTACCTCTACCCAAAAATCTTTAGGGCTGCCGCCGGGATTTTCTGTTTGTACTTTTTCCGCTAAGGCGGCGGCGAGAGCTGAAAAAGTTCCTTTCAGGGGCTATTATTTTGATTTGCTTTCCTTGTATGATTATATAAAAACCAAAGATTATCAGTATTCGTCCACGCCTTCTCTGCCGCACATGTTTGCTTTGGATTATCAATTAGACCGCATTTTGGCTGAAGGAATAGAGAACCGCTACTGCCGCCATCAGGAAATGGCGGAAATGGTAAGAGAATGGGCTGTTAAAAATTACTCTCTTTTTGCGGACAGCGATTATTTATCTGATACAGTGACAGTTATAAACAACACAAGGAACATAGATATCAGTGAGTTGAATAAAGAATTAGGCTGCCGAGGTTATCAAATCGCCAACGGTTACGGAAAAATGAAAGACAAGACTTTCCGTATCGCCCATATGGCTGATTACACTATAGAAGATATAGCGAATTTGCTTAAAAATATTGATGATATTTTAAATTGATTTTCATTTGGGTAAAATACTTAATTCAGTTTAGAATCCATAAACAAAGACACGATCAAATTGAGCAAAGCGATGACTGCCGCCGCCCAAAATACCCATTGGTAGCCATAATAAACCCAGAGCAGGCCGCCGAAGAAGGGTATAGTCATGGAAACGGCGTGATCCAAAGTAACGCCCATGGATATGGTCGAAGCGACATCTTCTGAGGATACGGCTATTTTTTTCAGATAAGTGGAACGGGCTATGTTTACTGCAAAAAGCATCTGATCTAAAATATAACACACCATTATAACAGGAACCGCTAACCGCACCGGCGCCCATTGAGGAGCCGCTCCGTATACCGCGCAGATAGCAATCAAGGAAGCTGATTCGCAGAAAATAATCTTTTTTTCACCCCATTTATCTATGGCTTTGCCTAGCAAAGGACGAAAAAGCATACTGATAACAGCGCCTGCTATGCCTAATAGAGCAAAAGTGCTGACGCCGCTGGAATATAGTTTGATAAGTATCCAAGGGGCAAAAGTGAGGAAAATTTGCTTACGGGCGCCGAAAAGTATATTTAGCAAATAATACCAAATATATTTTTTTTTGAAAACTAAAGACCGTGCCGAAGCGGTAATAGGCTCCGGTTTGATAATAAATAAAAGTACGCCGGCGACTATGGCGCAAATACCGGCGATGGTAAAAATATTGGCGAAATTGAAACTTAAAAAAGATACTCCCAGATAAACGCAGATCATGCCAAACAAATTGCCTAAAGATTCTAAAGCGCCCAGATTGCCCAGTAAAGCTCCGGCTGAATTTTCCGAAGCCATGCGCAAAGCGACGGATGATTTTAAAACCAGAAAAAGGTGGTCCCCGGCGCTCCAGGTTACCATCCACACAACTACCCATTTCATATTAGGAGCCAGATGTCCTTGGCCCAAAAGTGAAACGCCTACCAGGATTACTGCCAGCATGGCGATGCGGGTGTCCGGTAAAAAAGCCAGTGAAGCGAAAATAAGCACTGTTAGGAATCCGGGAAATTCCCTGGTAAATTCCAATCCGCCGCGAGCCAAAGCGTCCAAGTTGTGAACTTGAGACAAATAGTTATTAAAAGAAGGGTCGTAAAATCCCCGATACACGCCCATCAGAGTTTGGGCAGCGGCAAAGAGCAGTAATGGCAGGGCTATTTTTTTAATGATAGACATTTTTATCCCCTCAGTGCGAAAATATTGTAAAATGTTGATATCTGTTAATTACGATTAACGATATTATACTCTTGTGAAGAGATATAATAAATAATAAACAGAAGGCAAATGAATTTTGCTTTATTGAGAACCCGGCTGGCGTGAAGCTGCTGTACGGAGGTGAAACATTGATACCGATTACCAAAAAAATAAGTGTGGTAAGCGTTCCTAACAATGGGAGATTCCCTTATTGCTACTGTATGTTAATCAAAGACAGTGTACGCGCCATAATCGATACCAGCTGCGAGGAAAAAAAAGCTAGGGAAATTGCCGCTCAAGGATTAGATTTGGTAATTAACACTCATTTTCATGAAGATCATATTATGTTTAATTGGATATTCGATAAATCGCAAATTTGGGCGCACAGTATGGATGCGCCGGCTATTCGTTCTCTGGATTTGTGGAAAGATTTGTTCGGATTTTCTCACTATGGGGACAATGATTTAGGAGATATTTATAGAAAAAACATTAAAGCTAAAAGCTCCCCTGTACATAGGGAACTGCAAGACGGCGAATTAATTGATTTGGGTACTGTAAAACTGAGGGTTTTGCATACTCCGGGGCATACTCAAGGACATTGCTCGTATTTTGAGGAAAACGAGGAAATTTTGTACGCCGGCGAAATTACTTTAAGCAATTTTGGCCCCTGGTATGGGCATTTAGACAGCGATATCGATCAATATATAAAATCCATAGAGCGTTGCAGAAAGCTCAAGCCTAAACTGGTAATCAGTTCTCATCTGGGCCTTATTAATGATGATATCGATAAACGTATGCAAGCTTTTTTAAATCGCATTTATGAAAAAGAAGCCGTCATATTGAATGAATTAAAAACCCCGCAAACTTTAGAGCAATTGACCGAAAAAAAATTATACTATGGCACTAAACGCCAGTTACCGCATTTTAGGACGTTTTTCGAGAAAGTAGCCATACATAAGCATTTGCAAAGGCTGGCGGCGGCTAAGCAAATTGTGTCAGAAAACGGCGTTTATTTCACAGTTTAAGATTATTGTCACAATTCATTTTTTAACGAATTTATCAAAAAACTTAGGAACTCCTAATTTAAAATGTTGCGAAAATGCGAGCGCTTTTTGTCTGCGATGGTATGACCTGTTGTTTGGAGTGTATGACCTGGCGTTGCACAGAAAAAATCCGAGTTGTGAACGTGTCGGTATTCTGATTATGCAATTGGGTTTCTGCCGCAAATCGCTGCTTTGTTTTATAAGTGATATGCTGATGAAAAACAGCAGCAATATTTCCTTTTTGTAAACGGATTGAAAAGCTGATTATTTGCTGTCGGGTATTTATTAACAGTAAAGATAGTGCAAACAGGGTATATGTAAAAAGACAACGGTGATTATATTTTTTTGTGAACAATTTTAGAGCAGTTTGTTGGTTACATACTGG
>JAISDD010000237.1 GCA_031265005.1 Syntrophomonadaceae bacterium
CAAAATTGAATATTATAATTGACGTAGGGGCAGCATTATTAGTATGATAATAATATAGATTTTGCTAAAATATTGCAGAATGGAGATGATATTGTGCTGCTCGAATTTAAGGCCAACAACTATAAATCATTTCGCGATGAACTCATTTTTTCTATGATTCCCGCTCCAAAGCAAAAGGGGCTTGATTACAGCATTTTGAAAAAGAAGATAGGCAGGAGAGAATACAAAGGCCTGTCCGCTGCGGTCATCTATGGGGCCAACGCCTCCGGCAAGAGCAATATAATTAGCGCGATGGATACTTTCAAGGCCATTATTCTTCGCGGAAACATAAAGAATGACGAAGGCAAGACTGATCCTAACGCAGCGGCAAGCGTGCTGGAACTCATACCGAACAATTCCAATAATGAACCTCAGCCAGTTTCTTTTGGTATAAAATTTATCATTGACGAGCTTTTAGTTGAATATACGATTTCACTGGAGATGGGATGTTTTCTGGACACGGAATATACGCGCCGGATATTATCAGAGTGCCTGAAAGTTAATGAAAAAGAGATTTTTTCCCGTTCCGATAAATTAAACATGGGTAAACTAGATGTTATCAAGGAATATCTGGTCAATGCTTTGGCAGAAAATGTCGGTTTCAATAGTGCGAATTCTCTTGCCCAAAGCAGTCTGAACGATAAAGAATTGTTCTTGATGAACGGCTTTAAAACCATGTTCAGTTCCAAGCTAGTTTCTGTTATCAGCGAATGGTTTGAAAATAAATTTATAGTCGTATACAGAACGGACGCTGTGAGTACCATCCGCAAGTTCACTGATATGCATAAGAATTTCATCTATGTTGAAAAAACGCTTAATGAAGCCGCGAAACAGTTTGGCGTTAATTCCAACGCTGTCGGATATATAGTAGAAGGTAATGAGGGCAAAGCAAGACTATATTCTCTGTTTGATAGCGGCGGCAAAAAAGAATCAAAGGGCGTTCCCGCGAAACTGTTCGAATCCTATGGAACGATCCGTTTTATCAATATCTTTCCCTTGATAGCCAAAGCCTTGCTCACCGGCGGTACGTTAGTCGCGGACGAATTTGACGCGTCTATTCATCCTATGGCGCTGATGAGCATAGTCAATGTGTTTCATAATGATGACATCAATATCCATCGCGCGCAGTTGGTCTTTAATACCCACAATCCGATTTTTCTTAATTCCAACCTTTTCCGGCGTGATGAAATCAAGTTTGTGGAACGTGACGACGAGACGCATATCAGTACCCACTATTCTCTGGCGGATTTTGGCACAGTCAGCAAGAATAGCGCCCGCAAAGAGGGCGATTATATGAAAAATTATTTTGTGGACCGCTATGGGGCGATTCGTGATATAGATTTAGCGCCGGTTTTTGAAAGCCTGATCAGCGGAGGGAAAGATGGCTAGTATGAAGACAAGCGAAAAATATTATTTTAGCGTAGAAGGAAAAACTGAGAAATGGTATTTGGAATGGTTAAAGAATACGGTCAACAACGCGCCTCAAGCGCAACAGCACATTAGCCTCAACTGTAAAGTTCAAAAAGATCCGCTCCAATATGTAAAAAGACTTACAGTAATTGATGTACTTGACGACGTTGATATTACCCATGTATTTGACCGCGAAAGCGAAGAAACTGCTCATACCGAAGAATTTACAGCTACGCTGAGACGCATGGAAGAAGTGGGGAAAATCCACGGAAAGACGGTCAAATATAACTTAGGATATAGCAATTTTACCTTTGAGCTCTGGATGGTTTTGCATAAGTCGGATTGTAACGGCGCCAAGAATCACCGCCACCAATATCTTGGACCGATAAACCAGGCATATAAGGAGCAATTTGAAAGTTTAGACCAATATAAAAGGGAAAGTGATTTTAAGCGTGTGCTTGGAAAATTGACGCTTGATGATGTAAAACAGGCCATTCGCCGCTCGAAGTCTATTATGCGGAAGAATGAAGAAAATGGATATATATGTCAAGAAGAAAGCGGGTATTTTTACTATAAAGAAAATCCGTCTTTGAGCATTTGGGAATGCATTGAGAAAATGCTGGATGATTGCGGCTTATTGTGAAAGATTAGCGCTTTACGTTATGCTATGTATTTGACCATCGTCATACCCCTTCGGTATACAAGATTACGAGTGTAGCGAACCGCTACGTACCCTTTCGGGGCACAGGTTTCATTCCTCGCAATGACGTGTCTAAGTACCCTTTTTAGGATAGTGGGGCATGACAATGAGTGCTTTCTTGCCCCCTAATGAATGTAAGATGAAAAAATATTTACGGCAATAAAAAACTATGAAAGAAAGTAAAAAAATTTTGGCTGTTTTGCCAAAGTTTTTTGGTGAAATTATGCTGTAAAGGTATTATTAAATAGTACTAAAGACCTATAAAGAGAACCAGCACCAATGGGAATTGTTGCTAATTAAGAACAATTCAGGACCCCAGCAACCCCCTACCTGTAAGACCTTACCGCTTTTAAAAAAAATAATAAAAAAGTCGAAAGTCCTAAAAAAAGTGTTGCTTTTTGTCTGTTTTATAATGTATCATTATGATGTCTATAATTATCCATACGGACAGGATAAAACTAAACTGCGACGGATTGCAATTGTGTTCAGAAAGGAGGGGAGCCGCGATAGTAAGAAGACGAAATGGCCGCACAGGAGAAGAACCGAGACCAAAAGATGACGGGAAGTGGTGAACAAGTGGAATTAGTGAGAGAAAACAAGATGAGGACAGAACGAACGGCCGGTAAAAATGTAGGTTGGCTTTTTGAAGCTGACGGGGTTGCCCGATTATGTCCCGGGACAAAAGTCCGCCCTCGGGGGGG
>JAISDD010000178.1 GCA_031265005.1 Syntrophomonadaceae bacterium
GTCCGACTGCCAGTCCAGATCCCATATAGGTATGAGAAGAGGAACGAGCCGTTCCTTAACCACCGCTTCCACAAGCCGCTCACGGCTCTTAAAATAATACACCACCATAGCGCCGGTGGTTTTGCCGAGACGGCCAATCTCGTTGCCGGACGTGCCTTTGACGCCCTTAAGGGAAAAGAGTTTCAGTGCGAAGTAGATAAGGACTTCGCGCATATTTATCTTTTCTTTGACGGGGCGTCCGGATCTTTTGCGTTTTTTGGTTTTTCGCTGGTATCTGCCGCGAGAGGCTGTTTTAGCTTTCATCTGTCCTTTGATTTTTTGCCGGAAAACTCCCGGCAAAATAATTAATTAATTATTTAATTAAATTTTAGCGTTTTAGATTCAGTTTGTCAATAAATGAGTTTCCAAAAGTTATAATTACGCCACTTGAGAATGACCCGCTTGACATCAATAGGATAGATCCTTATAATTTATGAAGGGGTGGTTATGCCTAGTGAAATAAAACAAGCTATAAGAAAATTGGCAAATGACTATAGAACTGAGCTTTTATTTCAGATTGATAATCGGGTAAATGAGATGCGTTCCGATAAAAATTCACATTATCTCATATATAGAATATTAGGTATTTCGGCATCAGAAGGTCAATTAATTGACGTTTACCAAAATAAAGGGCGTTTTTTATACAAATACGCAGGTTCATTTCTGGAAGAGGCTGCGTTTATCTGTTTTAAAAGTAAGTATCCTAACGCAAAAAAGGAACGTATACCAAACACTATTGGGAAAAAACCCAAGGTGTTTGAAATTGATTGTCTTATTGAAAAAGACGCTATAGAGATCAAATGGCGTGACGCTACGACCGATGGCGATCATATCACAAAAGAACACACCAGAATACAGGCAATTAAAGCTCTTGGATTTAGACCAATTCGTGTAATGTTTTACTATCCGAACCGGGAACAAGCTATACGTATACAAGAAACACTGCAATCAACTTATAATGGCGTTGGCGGTTTATATTATTCAGGAGATAACGCGTGGAATTTTGTAAAAGAAAGAACAGATATAGATTTACTTAAGATCTTAGAGGAAACAGCAAATGAATATGAAAGGAAATGATCCACTACAGTTTATCTGTGCCAAAGCAGAAGAATATATACCTGTATATGTAAAAGACGACTCGGTTCAATTGATTTATCTTGATCCTCCATTTTTTAAACAAAATATCTTAAAAATGTATAATAAAGATACAAAAAACATGTATTCATTTTCGGACAAATGGAAATCATTAGATATTTACCTTGAGTTCATTGAGGATATTTTAGTAAAATGTAAATCTAAACTGCTGAACAGCGGGTTAATTTTTCTTCACTGTGATTCATCCGCAAACCACCATCTCCGTTTACTCATGGATAAAGTTTTCGGTGAAAAATATTTTGTAAATGAGATTATTTGGTCTTATAAAAGATGGTCTAATTCAGCTTTGCGCCTACTGGAATCACATCAAAATATATTGATTTATTCAAAAACAGGAAAATACAAATTTAATCGCGTATTAACCGGTTATTCGCCTACTACTAATATCGACCAAATACTGCAGGCCCGTGAGAGGGATAAAAATGGAATAGTAAAATACAAAAAAGATGATAATGATCTGATAGTATCAATAAAAGAAAAAAAAGGGGTTCCGTTGCGGGATGTATGGGAAATTCCGTTTCTTAACCCAAAAGCAAAAGAAAGAGTAGGTTATCCGACACAAAAACCTATAGAACTTATGAGCAGAATTATAAAAATCTCCTGTGATGAAGGTGATTTTATTCTCGACCCGTTTTGTGGAAGCGGAAGTATGGGTATTGCTGCTTATACCGGCAATTGTATATACCTTGGTATAGATAATAATGATGATGCGATAAGGATTTGTAATAAGCGAAAAAGGAATTATCATATTTCACAATCAGCGGTAAAAGATGGAAATTATTACAATTTCCTTAATTTAGAAAATGAAATAAAAAGCTTTATTTCATCAATAAATGCTATACCGGTCGAAAGAAACAAGGGATTGGACGGTATTTATTCATCGGCAGAGGGATTTGTCGGGATTAGATTTCAAAGAAGCAATGAATCGGTCGCGGAAGTTATAGCATTAATAAATAAGGCTGCTAAGGAAAAACCTCTCATAAAAAAAATAATTATAAAAACTCATGATTCTGATCTCTTTGAAATTATTCCTAATGATATCTTTATTTTAGAATCACTATCATATAGCCTAAATAAAATCATAGAACCCATTGATAATAAAACGGTAATAGGCGTGTGTCAGGGATAATATGGAATAAAGCGCATCATATTCAAGATTGCGGGTCGTAGCCCGCGGCGGTGCTTGCCTCCGAACAATTCAAAAGACTTACTTCTCAAAGAGCAGGATATGGGATGGCTATAATGTTTTTAACAGGAGTTCCTGGTGCCGGTAAAACCTCATACTTTTTAGCAGCACAAAAACAATTAGGTGATAGCTTTTACGCTGTATTTGAGGGGCAGTTAGCGCAACCGGAACCGGCGATTGCAAAAATTTCACTATCCCTCAAAACTGGTTTCTCTGTAGGTATTAATGCTTATCTGCTTTGATATTTCCTTACGGTATTCTTCATCTACACTAAGGCGTTTTGTTATTTCTATGAACGCCTCCGAAAATAACTTTATCTT
>JAISDD010000029.1 GCA_031265005.1 Syntrophomonadaceae bacterium
TCGTTATGTGGAAAAACTCATGATGCCGGCATCTGGTTTCAAGAAAAAAGAACAGATCAGCTTAAGTTTTTTAGCGGAAAATGGATTTATGTAATTATATAAAGGAATTGCAGGGAGGGTGTTATAAATGATCAGCTCGGTTGAAGCAGGAATTGAAGCTATAAAAAAAGGAGAAATGGTTATAGTAGTCGATGACGCCGATCGCGAAAATGAAGGGGATTTAGTAATAGCTGCGGAAAAAGCAAGCCCGGAGACGATAAATTTCATGGCTACTTATGCCCGGGGATTAATTTGTATGCCGATGCTGGGAGAAAGGCTGGATGAATTGAATATACAGCCTATGGTGCTTGAAAATACAGATAACCATGAAACGGCCTTTACTGTATCAGTTGATTATAAAACGACTGCTACAGGAATATCAGCCTTCGAAAGAGCAGAAACCGTATTAGCTTTGATAAATCAGGATAACGAAGCGCAAGATTTCAGGCGTCCCGGTCATATTTTCCCTTTGCGCTATAAAAAGGGAGGGGTTTTGAAAAGGACCGGGCATACGGAAGGCTCTATTGATTTAACTAAACTGGCAGGCTTATATCCAGCGGCGGTTATTTGCGAAATAATGAATGACGACGGAAATATGGCCAGGTTGCCGGAATTAGAAATATTTGCCAAAAAACACGATATAATAATAGTAACTATAGCGGATTTGATTGAATATCGGCGGCGTACGGAAAAAATGGTAGTCCGGGTGGAGGATGCTCAGCTACCGACTAAATATGGGAATTTTACTGCGGTTGCTTACGATTCGCTTTTAGATGGGCAAGGACATATAGCATTGATTAAAGGCTTGTGGAATCCGGAAGATCCAGTGTTGGTGCGGGTACACTCCGAGTGTTTGACCGGAGATGTTTTTGGCTCCCGGCGCTGTGATTGCGGAGACCAGCTGGGAGCGGCTTTGTGCATGATAGAAGAAGAAGGCCGGGGAGTTTTATTGTATATGCGTCAGGAAGGCCGGGGAATAGGATTATCCAATAAAATAAGAGCCTATAAGCTGCAAGATGAAGGACGGGATACGGTAGAAGCCAACATAGAATTGGGATTTCCACCTGATTTGCGTGATTATGGTATCGGAGCGCAAATCTTAGTGGATTTAGGAATAAAGAGAATGAGATTGCTGACGAACAACCCTAAAAAAATCCGAGGGCTGGAAGGATATGGCATAGAAATTATAGAACGTGTTCCCATAGAGATGCCTAGCACTGTAGACAATCATCGTTATCTGCAAACCAAAAAAATAAAAATGGGCCACATATTGACTAATTCTTAAAAAGACATAGATAGGGAATTGATGATGAAAAAATAGGAGGCATTTTAATAATGACGGAAAGAGTTATAACAGGTAGTTTGCTGGGAGAAGGACACAAAATAACCATAATAATCTCACGCTTCAATGAGTTCATAACCTCCAAGCTGCTGTCAGGATGTTTGGACGCTTTAAAACGGCATGGGGTCAGCAAAGAGGATATTGAAATAATATGGGTGCCGGGCGCTTTTGAAATACCGGTTGTTGCCGGCCGTATAGCAGGAAAAAGTGATACTGACGCCGTAATATGTTTAGGAGCGGTTATACGTGGCGGTACCCCTCATTTTGAATATGTAGCGGCGGAAGTAACTAAAGGAATTGCTCATGTAGCTTTAAACGCTCTTAAACCAGTTATTTATGGAATAATAACCGCTGATAATATAGAACAGGCAATTGAAAGGGCTGGAACTAAAGCTGGCAATAAAGGAGTGGACGCGGCTGTAACAGCTATCGAAATGATAAACCTGTTGGCCCAAATATAGAGAATAACTATTAGAAAGTAGCATAAAAGCTATTGTTTAATAAAAAACAGGTTAATTAGTGAGGTAAGCGCAGCGCCGTAAGGCACAACCCTTTTTGCATATTTAAAATTAAAGGCCGCGATGCTATTACTTAAATAAATTAGGTTTTCTTAACTACAATCCGGAAGCTTAAATGGGGTTGCACTTACTTTACGAACTTGGTAATTTTAAAGAAGGAAGTTAAAGTGATCAAAATCTTGACAAGAGGTGAAATCTTGTAATATAATGACTTTTGTTTCAAATAATTTTATTTTTTAAAATGCGGTAGTGGCGGAATTGGCAGACGCGCTAGATTCAGGTTCTAGTAGCCCTAAGGCTGTGGAGGTTCAAGTCCTCTCTACCGCACCAAAATGAAGTGGATACAAAGTATTGAACAGTCCAGTATTTCGTATTTTTTTCTATACTCAGAAACCTGTATTTATCGGCGTTTACACACTTGCTATAAAATTGTTCCACCTTCTTCCAATTGACAGAAAACCTAAAAGTCGCAGTAAAAAAAAGGAAATCCATGACTTTTGAACATCTTTGCCCAAGTTATGTAGAGTGGATTTGCTTTTCTTCATATTGTATTGCAACAGCTTAAAACTCTATATATTCGCATCTAATCAAAGTTGAAAGAGGTGATATTGTGAGTAAATGGAAATTATATTGGGTAGCTTCAGATGGATTAGAAGATTGTTTTGTAGTCGCCAAAAATTCCAGAAGTGCCGCAAGAATTGAAAAAAATATTAATGGCTTCGAAGATGACGATATATCCGTTACTCGCATTATCGATATTCCCGATAAATACGAAAATGTCGCTAATGAAGAGTTTCGTAAATGGTCCAAGGAAAATCATTGTAATGAGTACCTAAATATTAATGCTTTGGTAGCATGGCCTTATTATGCACAAGAGTGGTTGCTGGAAGAATTAGGTGTTGAATATAGAATGCTTAAGGGAGAAACGGAAATTTTAATTAATGACATGGTTATAACTCAGAACGGTATTTATTCGGTAGGAGTTAGAGCGATGAAAGAAATTCGCGAATTAACCGGAAAAAAATTTACAGATATTTCAAATATAAGTTATGAAGGAATGCGAAAAGTAATTGACAGTATGCTTGGTATTTGTTTGACGACAATTCATAGATTGGAAGATTATTTAACAAACTCTTTTATTTTTGCTGTAGGAAATAAAAAGTATGATAATTATACGATTGAAGAAGCAATTGAATTATGGAAAAAAAAGTTTACTTTTGGTCGATTGATTAAACTAATTGAAGAAAGGTATGAAATTGACGAAGTAATATATAACGCTTTACAACTGTTTTTAATACAAAGAAATAAAATAGCACATGGTTTGACAAAGGATGAAAGATATAATATAGATACCGTTTGGGGTCAAAAAGAAATTATTGGTTTTGTCGCTTTATTTTTAAGAAATGCTTGGGCATTAGAAAAGGTAGCTGAATCTGCCTATATTTGTACTGTAGGGCTTAGTTTTAGTATTATGAAAAAAGGCGAAGCTAATGATCCTGAATTATTAAAGGATATTGATGATTTTGAAAATGATTCTAATGTGCAGGAAAAAGTAGCGTTGTTTGCTGAAGTGTTCAAGATGAAAGAAGAATCAATGCCACATTGAGGATACCTGTAAATTCAGGTTCAATATATGGGCCTGACGGAACAAAGCATATCGCCTATAAAAAAAGGACTATAATCCTAATAAATCTTTTTTTACACTATTTCTTCAGACGCACATAATCCTAACCCGTCTCGACAGGAAATACTTACCGTGACTGGTTCGGATTA
>JAISDD010000083.1 GCA_031265005.1 Syntrophomonadaceae bacterium
AAAATGGATAATGTGCTTCATGTTGGAATTGCGGATATGAAAATAGCGACTCCTCCATTGTTGTTAATGACTACAGGGTTAGGTTCTTGTATAGGTATTTGTTTTAGGGACGAAAGTAAAAAAATTGCTTGTTTAGTTCATATAATGCTTCCTTCCTGTGAACATGCGAAAGGGAATTTTAACAAAGCTAAATTTGCGGATTCGGGAATACTTTTTGCGCTTTCCGAATTAGAAAAAAAAGGAGTAATCCTTTCAAAGTTAACTGCTAAAATTGCAGGCGGAGCCCAAATGTTTAAATCAGCGGCTGAAAATGATATTATGAAAATAGGATATCGTAACGCGGTGGCGGTAGAAGAACATTTAAAAAAACATAATATCAAACTGTTAGCTAAAGATGTGGGCGGTAATTTTGGCAGAACCATTGTTTTTGACCCGGCGAACGGGGGGTTAAATATAAAAACAATCGGGCATGGGGAGAGAATGATATAATGAAAAACAAGGACAATTCGTTACTTTGGATAGAATACAAGGAAAAAGGAAGCGTTGAAGCCAGAGATAAGTTGATTTTAATATATGCTTCATTGGTGAAATATGTAGCTAATCGTTTAGCGATCAATTTATCTTCATTGGTTGAAGTGGATGAACTTATTTCTTATGGTATTGAAGGCCTTATAGACGCTTTGGAAAAGTTTGATTACAAACGTAATATAAAATTTGAAACTTATGCTATTACCAGAATACGAGGGTCTATGATCGACGGATTAAGAGCCATGGACTGGGTGCCGGTTTCTTTAAGACAAAAGAGTAAAGACATTGAAAAAGTGTACGCCAAATTAGAAGCAAAGCTGGGACGTAGCGCCCGGGATGCTGAAGTAGCGGAAGAAATGGGTATTAATGTTAAAGAGTTGTCCTCAGTATTAAGAGAAGTAGCTGCAACAACGATAATATCTTTAGATGATTTTCTGATGAGTGATGATGGAGAAGACAGCAAAAAACGCATGGTTGATTTATTAGAGGACCGTAATGCGGTAGATGCGTTGGAAATGGCGGAATTTATTGAAGTAAAGGAAATTTTGACTAAATCAATAGCCCGTCTTCCGCTTAAAGAAAAAGAAGTTGTTTCGTTGTATTATTATGAAGGGTTAACATTGAAAGAAATAGGAGCGGTCTTGAAACTTTCGGAATCCAGGATCTCTCAATTACATACAAAAGCTATATTGAGACTAAGAGGAAGCCTGAGCAAAAAAAAACATGCCTTACGGTAGTGGAGGTGTAATTAATGGTGGAGGTAAAAAGTATTGATGGCAGAGTTAAGGTATCTGTCGATTCCAATCGTTTAGCGGCATATTTGACAATATTACCGCCTGAAGGGGAAGGCAGCCCGGTTACGTTAAAGTCTGCCCAGGAAGCGGTCAAAAACGGCGGAGTCATTTATGGAGTGGTTGATGAAAATATTGTTGAGGCGCTGAAAGAGAACAATTGGGAAAAAAATATATTGATTGCTGAAGGCCATGTTCCTGTTGATGGGCAGCCGGGGGTCCTCGAATATAAATTTCCTCATACGCAAGAAAGATTAACTCCTAAAAAAGACGAACAGGGGAATGTTGATTACCGTGATTTGGGCTTAATACATAATGTGCAAAAAGGACAGCAGCTAGTGGTGAAAACGCCTCCCACTCAAGGGCAAGAAGGAAGAGATGTGTATGGAAAAGTACTTCTTGCTAAACCAGGCAAAGAAATTCAGTTGCCTAAAGGAAAAAATACGGTATCTGATAATGAGGGACTGATTCTTTATTCAGCAATAGATGGCAATGTTACGGTAAAATCCGGTAAAGTTACCGTAGATTCAGTGTTTGAAGTAAAAGGAGATGTTGATTATTCTACTGGGAATATTCAGCTTAACGGTGATTTAATAATTAGAGGCATGGTTACTGCGGGCTTTAAAGTAGTAGCTGAAGGCGATGTGGAAATAAAGGGTTTAATAGAAAACGCTGAGGTAGTCGCTAGCGGGAACATAATGGTACAGGGTGGGATAACCGGCAGCGACAAATGTATTGTAAAAGCGGGAGAAAACATACAAGCTCGTTTTATTGCCAACTCACGGGTGGAAGCGGGTAAGGATATATATGTAAAAGAAGCGGTTATGCAGTCTCAATTAAGAGCTGGCGGATTAATAAGGGTAAGTGATAAAAAAGCTACCATAGTAGGAGGCAATGTTCAGGCGTTTAAAGAAGTTGAATCTAGAATAATCGGATCGCAGTTAGCTACCCAAACAGTGATTGAAGTTGGGATCAATCCAATGTACAAAGATGAATACCAAGTTTTGATGAAAGAATATGATAGTAAAAAAAAGGAATTAGCTAAAATAGCTCAAAATGTAGCTAAATTTCAACAGTCAGGTCGTTCGGTAGACAGTCTGGACGATAACAGAAAAATGATTTTGATAAAGCAACTGGACGATTTTAAGAATTACCGCAAAGAAATCGAAGAGATGGAAAGCCGCATAAGCTTTTTGGAAGAAGAGTTCCGCTCCGGGACCGGCGCGAAAGTAAAAGCGGTTGATATGGTATATCCAGGGGTCAAGGTAGTAATCGGACAGAGTATATATGTAGTAAATGATCCCATTAAGAGTTCTTCTTTTATTTTGGAAGAAGGGAGCATTAGAATAGGCTCTTTACGTTAAAAGACAGATTAAGGAAATGATGCTGCAAGTAAATGAAATATATTTTAATGCGAATTGCAGGTGAAGAATATGACCATAAGAAGTGTTGATATGCAGGTATTAATACCTAGATCGGGAGAAGTTGCCAGAATCCAGGAAGCTCAGAGGATGGAACATATTCAGCGTCAGTTTGATAATAAGGAAACCATAGCTCAGCAAAATGATAAAACTTTTAAACAGGTTTCCAAATCACTGCGGGGCGAAACTTCTTATGTAGAAGAACAAAAGGATAAAGAAAAACGCCGACAGGAAAAGAAAAAGCAATCTCGTGAGCATGAAAATCAAAATCATGACCATATACAGAAAAAAGCGAAGGTTCCAGAAGGGGATGTCAATATAATTGACATTACTATATAGGTGGTGAAAGAACATTCTAATAGTAGCATGTATAATGGCTGTAATTCTTACGGTAATTGCTTTATACAGCGTTAAAAACCAAGGGACGCTGATGGACAGCTATTCTCAAGAATTGAGAGATGATATAAAGCAAGCGGAAAAAGTAAAAAAAGATTTAGAAAACATGATGGAAGGCCTTGTTACGGTGGGGCAAGATATAATAAACGATATTGATGAACGCAGGCTGGTAAATAATGATGAAACTACAGCGGAACACGAATCCCAATTGACGACGGATGAGCAGAACCAAGAAATGGTTGCGATCAAGGCCAATTCTTTAAAGAGCAGTGATGAAAGCAAAGCAGTGACGGATTTGATCAAATATGCCAGTAATCCTGCCGATGAAGTGGCGGAGGAAAACATCGGTTTAAAGATGTTACCGGATTTGATAGATATAATCACTGAAGAAGCGCGCGAAGACGTTTTACAGAATGTTGAGGTATATGGCAGCTTAGAAAGTTTTAATGATAAGGAAGTTTTTGAGGAAAAAGCATACTCAAATTCAGCGCCTAGACATGCGGCGTGGGCAGAAAATCATGATTATTTTTTAAAACATAGCGTTGATGATGAGAGAATTAGGGTTTATCAACTGGCGTCGGAGTTAGGAATTGAAACAAAAGATATAATAAATGATGTTAAAAATCATGAGGTCTCAGTAAAGCATCACATGAACTTATTGACTAAGAGTGAAGCGGATAAAATAATATCATGGTTTACTATCAAACGAAAAGATTATAGTGGGGATAGGCTTCCGAAGAAACCAGCTTTGTTAGATGTTTCCACACAACCACAACCGCTTGTACAGAAAATAAACTGGGAAGAACTTGAAAACAGCAGTGTTTCTCATGTCAATGACAATGAGCAGTCCGCTGATGTGCATTCTTTGAATGAAAAGAATGTGCTTCTTTTCCCTATAAAAGAAAACTTCCTGTTTTCCAATGTACAAATGGGACCTAAAACAGAAGAAAAACCCTCCCAACAGGAACTGTATTTGTCTAATCCTTACTTGGAAGTAAAATCATTATCAGAACAAGGCTATTCTATAAAAGAAATGGCGCAATTGTTAAAACGCAGCCAAGGAGAAATAGGGTTCATGCTCAGTATAAACGATAAGCATGAACGAGGCGTACTATAGTTTTTTCCGCGTCCTTATTCTGCTTAAAGTTTGAGGGAAAGAGAAAGAGGCGTGAGGAGAAATAACAACTATAAAACATTGGCTTTAGCCATTTTACTGGCCATTATTTGAGGGCCTAAAACCCATATCAGATCTTCACTTTCAATCTTCATATTGATATCTGGATAAATAATAGGATACAAATTGCGCTCCAATCCTAATAAAAGTCCGCCCCAGTCATCTTTTATTTTAGAATCCTTAATGCTTAGACCGATCAAGTCAGAATCATTTTCCACTGTAACAGCATAGCAGATCAATTGGTCACTTTCATCAAACTGATCCTGGCTTTTTATGAAATCGTGGAGAGTATAAATTTCTCCATCTGCTCTTTTCTTAAATTCCGTTTTGGTCATAGTATGAAAATTATCTAGCTGTGGTACATTACCAGTCAGAAAGACGGTATCTCCCATCTTTATAATGTCTGAACCAGAAGGAATATTAATATGTTTGCTGTTGCGGATAATTTTTATGACTTTTACCCCTAAGTGATAAAAAGTACTGTCTGGTTCATCTAAGCGCTTATTAAGATCAGGAAAAGTTTCATCGCATATTATATTGCTGACATATAGCTGTTCATCAAGCCAGCGGTGTTTAGGGTCTTGCTCTTTTCGAGCTTCCAGCTGACGTTCGTTGAAGTTAGCCAGGAAGCGCGCTTCTACTTTCAAATAAGGGGCTATCAGCCATTCTGAACGAGCGATTAGAAACAGAAACAGCAGGGCGGGAAATATAATATAAATGGTGGAAAAATCAAAAATGATTTTTATAGGTAATGTTATTAATAAAAGTGTAAAAGCAAAGCGTATAGCCAGCAAAGCCAACAACGGCAGGTGATTTGATTTACTTTTAAACCACAGAGGAATAAAGAAAGGGCTGTTTGTTTTTTTAGGCATTAAATTCTGCCTTAAAAAAGGTGAGATAAAAGCCAAGATTAATGTAACAGACAAAACAGAAGCCAAAGTATGATTGATATATTGGTTCAGGAAAGGCCATACAAGCGAAACGCCGATCGCGATAATTCCTAATATTATTACGGTATAAATGGTCAAATAAAAAAAGTAGTTTTTAATAAATACCATCCAGTCACTGTCTTGCTCAGTTTCGGTTTGTTCTTCGGAAGTAAAACGGTTTAAAAAACTCAGTAACCTGTTAGGCAGCAATTTATTGACTAAATTGTATACCCTATCAGATGAGCGGATTATAAAAGGGGTGGTAAAGGTAGTAATTACTGAAACGGCAACTATAATGGGATAAATAAAACTATTGGTCACACCTAAAGAGATCCCCAAAGAGGCAATGATAAAAGAAAATTCCCCTATTTGTACCAGAGAACAACCACAGAGTGTGGCAGTGCGTAAAGAATGTCCGGAAAAAAGCACCCCTATAGTGGAAAAAATGGATTGACCGCATATAGTAACAATGGTGATTATAATTATAGGTACAGCATACTGAACAATTAACCCTGGATCGACCATCATACCAACAGAGATGAAAAATATAGCTCCAAAGAAATCTTTTAAAGGTTTACTGACATGTTCGATTGTTTCCCATAAAACGGTGCCTGACAGTAAAGAACCAGCTAAAAAAGCGCCTAAAGCAGATGAAAAGCCTAAATAATTAGCCAGCAGTACCATACCTAAACACATACCCAAAGCAACGATCAAAAGAGTCTCTTCGTTCATTAAAGTTTTAATTTTATTTAAAATAGAAGGGATCAGATATATTCCTAAAATCAGCCACACTGCCAAATAAAAAACCATCTTCAGCAAACCAACTGTCAGTTCTCCTCCGGAAATTACATTGCTTACCGCAATAGTAGAGAGCACTACCATCATAAAAATACCAGCTATGTCTTCAATAATTAAGGTGCCCAGCACTAATTCTGTAAATTTTTTCCCTTTCAGGTTTAAATCATCAAAAGCTTTTATGATTATGGTAGTGGAAGACATAGAAAGCATGCCGCCTAGGAAGAGACTGTCCATAGTTCCCCAATTCATCAGTCTGCCAGTGGTATAACCGACGAAAAACATACAAAACACCACAGTAATTGCTGTGATG
>JAISDD010000207.1 GCA_031265005.1 Syntrophomonadaceae bacterium
TATCAATTACTAATTTTTTAGAAAAAAAGGATTATTAATATATTGGGCGAAAAGCGTATTATAAAAGTCATCATTTTGGAGGCGGTAGATTATGAATAAAACTGAGTTAATTGAACAAATAGCGGATAAAGCGGGAATGACCAAAAAAGATACGGATAAATTTATTAACGCTTTTTTTGCTTGTGTGGAAGAAGTTTTGCAGTCGGGAGATAAGGTGCAATTAGTTGGTTTCGGAACTTTTGAGGTTAGGGAAAGACAGGAACGTAAAGGGCGTAACCCTCAAAACGGAGAAATCATCTATATTCCTGCCGCGGTAGTACCGGCTTTCAAGGCGGGTAAAGACTTTAAAAACGCGGTAAAATAATCTTTATTTTACGGTTATGATTGCTGAAACTGAAAGTTTTATGATGAGAATTATGCGTTTCGTGTATTCTGATGGAGCGTTGAAAATGCGGCTTGATAAATTTTTAAAAGTGTCTAGGATAATAAAAAGAAGGACTGTAGCTAAAGAATTTGCCGATAATGAAAGAGTAACCGTGAATGGCCGGGTCGTAAAACCGGGTCATGAGGTCAAAGTCGGAGATATAGTGTGTATAAACATCGGCGCGAGGAAGACTTCAGTAGAGATATTAGATATTCGGGATAATGTGAAAGCGGCGGATGCGAAGGAATTGTACAAAATATTGGATAGTTGATCCATTTTTTAATAAGGTAATGGAAATCTGTCAAGTTTATAAAAGGAAACTGTTTGAAGCGGTTTCCTTATTTTATTTTTAAAATCAAATTTCCTCGATTGGCGGGGTAATAATGTTTTTGTCTTCGGTATATTTTTATACTGAATAAGCATATTTTTAAGCAAAGGTTTCAGTAAAGAACTAGCATTAAATATAAAATTAGGGGGCGATTTTATTGACGGCGCATATTGTGCAGGTAAACGATAGAAAGGACATGAGTTTAAGCGGGGTCACTAATATAAACACTTTTGATGAAAAAGAAATCATTCTGGAGACTATCATGGGATATTTGATTATTGGCGGCGACAATTTGCATATCAATTTATTAAAACTGGATGAAGGCAAGGTTGCTCTGGCTGGCAGCATTAATAGTATATTTTATAAAACTCAAGGCCCGGATATTAAATCTAAAAGTAAAAATATAATTAACCGTTTATTTAAATAATGATTTCTATGCGAAAGATCTAAGCAGTAAATTTCTCGAAAGGTAGGGGGGACCCATTTGCTGGCTCTGCCGCTTCAGTTAAAAGTATTTTTATTGACTATTATTTTAGGATTATTGACCGGAATAGTATTGCATTTATACCAAATTATCATTTCCAAGGTAAGGCTGAGGCCAATATCATTGTATGTATTAGACTTTAGCTTTTGGCTTATGCTGATATTGTTAATATTTTCCATATTATTGGTGATTAATTTTGCTGAAATCAGAGCATATATTTTCTTGGGCTTACTGGCGGGGGTGATTTTGTATTATTATTGGTTAGCGCGGGCTTTTGAAAAAGTATTGGGGCTATTAGCCAGCTCAATGATATTTTCAATTAAAATAGTGCGGAAAATTCTCGTATGGCCGATAAATACTATGAAAACAATTTTAACCAAAAAGAAAGAAACGGAAATGGAACCTCCAGCAGAAATAGAATAGATTATTGGGCGTTTGGGCAGAAAAGACGCCGTTTCCGCAGGCGGCGAAATGGACGGGGGAATTTAATTCCTTCAGTTGGATGAGGCGTAATACACCCAAAGAGATATTTAATTTATAAAAAAAGAAAAAAAGTTTTTTTAAGACAAAAACACTTATAATTATAGATGTAACAATTAGTGAAATATAATAATATATATATCATAACTTCTTTTATTTAAAGGAATATTATTATGAACAAAAAGAAAGTTAGTAAAAAAAAGAGCAGGGGTGTTATTGCGTTAATTGTATTGACGATAATGATAATAAGTATAGTGCCTCGCGCTAAAAACATATGGACGCTCAGCGTTCAGCGAAATGAACTGCAAAAAACGAGAGATGAATTGTTGCTTAGAAATGAAAAGCTTAATTGGGAAAAACAAGATTTAAATTCCCTTGAAGTAGTGGAGAGAATGGCTCGTGAAAGATTAGGGATGCTCAAAGACGGAGAAAAGGTAGTGGTGCCAGCGGAAAAATAAACTATGCTTTTTCTAACGAGTTGTATATTGACTAGTTAATTGGCATTTTATACAATTTAATTAGTAAATAAACTTAGTATTTTTAGGGGGATTTCATGTTTTATGCCATCAATTGAACAATCAAGCATAGTGCCAGGGGATATTTTAGAAGGGAAAGTGCAGGGAATTACAAATTTTGGCGCTTTTGTTGAGCTAACTGAGGGGGTAGTAGGTTTAGTTCATATTTCAGAGATTGCCAATACTTATGTAAAAGATGTGAAGGACTTTATAAAAGAAGGCGATGCGGTAAAAGTTAAAGTACTGAGTGTTGCAGGTAAAAAAATAGGCCTGTCGATTAAACAAGCTATGGTGCTGGCGGTTAAAAATAATGAACCTAGATACAATAATACCTCGGGTTTCAAGAGAGAGGCTGAAATGAATGCCCCTAATGTTCAATATAACGCTAATAGAGTCAATACGGGCAATCGTATGTCCTTCGGCGGGGCTGTTAATAATAAAGTGATCGGCGCCGGAACGGTTAGCCTGGATGATAAAATAGCTAAATTTTTAAAAGAAAGCGATGAAAGGATGCAGCCGCTGAAAAATAAAATAGAGCCTAAGAAAAGAAATCGCAACTATTAAAAAGCTGATGAACGGTAATTTATGATAAAAAAATGAACTTTAGACAGAATCCTTACTTCTGTGGTGGTTAACTGGGAGTAGGGATTTTGCTTATATTATTTACCTGTGAAAAATGGTATAAGGCTCGGAGTTATCGTTCTTATGACCTATGCATCCGCCAGAGGCGGAAATATTTGAATATCTCCGCTTAAAGCAAGTAAAAAAACAGTACCGTGAAAGGGCTGATTATTTAAAATAGCCTTGAGAGTGCTTGATGTTACCGGAAATAAAATGCTATAATGGGTCGAGTTTGATTGCTTTATTACAGTGTGTAAATACTTAAAAAAGTGTCAGACAAATTAGTCAGCCGATGTAGCTCAGTTGGCAGAGCAGCTGATTCGTAATCAGCAGGTCAGCGGTTCAAGTCCGCTCATCGGCTCCATTGGAAATGGCTGATACTAGGGCTTAGAAGACCCTAGTATTTTTGTGTCTT
>JAISDD010000242.1 GCA_031265005.1 Syntrophomonadaceae bacterium
CGGGGAAATAATTGCTGGAGTTAGGGGCGATGACCATGAAAAATTTCCTGGGACGGCTCAAATATGGCAAGATATGAAAGGAAAAGTATCACCGATTCCGGGTGCTAATACCACTATAGGAGCGGTGGTGTGCAACGCAAAGTTAAATAAAAACCAGGTTACTAAAGTAGCTCAAATGGCTCATAATGGTATGGCTCGGGTAATCAACCCGGTTCATACCATGTTTGACGGAGATACGATTTTCGCTTTAGCGACCGGAGAAAAAGAAGCGGACGTGAACGTGGTCGGATATATGGCTCAGGAGGCAGTGGCGGAAGCGATCATTAGAGGCGTTCAGAAAGCCGTGTCCGTACCAGGATACAAAGCGGCAGTTAATTGAAAGTGTAGTTTGAGGAATAGGGATATGAGGGGAGGGGCCGCAGAACCGGGAAGCTTTCTGCGATTAAGATGATATTAGTTTTTGATGTAGGAAATACCAACATAGTATTGGGTATCTACCAGGGAGAAAAATTAATCAATCATTGGCGTATCATGACCAATGTGCAGCGTACCAGTGATGAATACGGAATGTTTATATATTCTTTTTTTAAAATTGGCGGGTTAAATACGCGGGATGTGAACGCTATAGTAGTTTCTTCAGTAGTTCCGAGCTTAGTTACGGAACTGGTGTGGATGGCGGAGAAATATTTTTCCTGCAAAGCTTTATTAGTAAGCCCGGGAATAAAGACCGGATTGGCTTTAAAATATGAAAACCCGCGTGAAGTAGGCGCTGATCGTATAGTTAACGCTGTTGGAGCCGTTCACAAATATCCCGCTCAAAATTTAATAATCGTTGATTTTGGTACCGCTACAACTTTTTGCGTCGTAAATGATAAGGCTGAATATTTAGGAGGAGCGATTGCTCCTGGAATTGTAGTGGCTAGCGAAGCCTTAGCGTCACGGGCGGCAAAATTACCAAGAGTGGAAATGATAAAACCTAAGAGCATTATCGGCAAAAACACTATTTCCAGTATGCAAGCCGGTATTATATACGGCTTTGTAGGGCAAGTGGAAGGGATCATTAACCGCATAAAAAAAGAAATGCAGACAGAGTTAAAAGTGATTGCTACCGGCGGATTGGCGGAATTAATTGCTAAAGAAACTGACAGCATAGACATTGTTGATGATCTGTTGACATTAGACGGGCTGCGTGTTATTTATGATATAAACCGGGGGAAGAATGATTAACATAGGACCCTTGAGCTTTCCGGACAATTCGGTTTGGGCGGCGCCAATGGCTGGAATAAGCGATAAAGCTTGCCGTATAATCAATAAAGAATTCGGATGCGCTTTGGTTTTTACGGAAATGGTAAATGATAAGGGGTTGCTTTATGGACAGCAGAGGACTTTAGCGTTACTGAATTTAGAAGGGGAAAAAGGGCCGGTAGCAGTTCAGATTTTTGGGAGAGAACCGGAGCAACTGGGGCAGGCTGCGTTGATAGCTGAAAATAACGGCGCGGCTTTAATCGATATTAATTGTGGCTGTCCCACTCCCAAAATAGTAAAAAACGGAGCGGGAGCCGCGCTTATGTTAGAACCCCGCCGGTGCAGAGAAATATTCAGAACAGTGGTAAAAGCGGTAAAAATACCGGTAACAGTTAAGATGCGAAGCGGCTGGTCTGAAGAAAACAGTGATAAATGTGTTGAAATAGCAGGGGCGGCTGAACAAGAAGGAGTTGCGGCAGTTATCATTCATCCCCGCAGCCGGGAACAGTTTTTTGCGGGTAAAGCCGACTGGGAGAAAGTTAAAGCGGTTAAACAGCGCGTTTCTATACCAGTGATCGGGAACGGGGACATAGACAGCGGAGAAACGGCACGTTTTAGATTAGAAACCAGCGGCTGCGACGGAATAATGATCGGCCGGGCTTATTTGGGAAATCCGTTTATATTTCAGGAGATAAACGGATTTTTACAAAATAATGAAAAAATAGCGCCGGCGCCTTGGACAAAACGCTTGGAAACAGCGGCTAAACATTTAAAACTGGCCTGTTTATTTAAAGGTGAAGAAGTAGCGGTAAAAGAAATGCGCAAGCATATTTCCTGGTATTGTAAAGGTATGCCGGGAGCGGCCAAAAAGAGAGTGGAGATCAATAAGGCTCAAACTCAAGCGCAAATGTTGGAGTGCTTGCACTCAGCGTTTGTCTGATTTTATGCTATGATTATACGTGGGTAGATGCTAAAAGGCTGGAAAAGGGGTATAGAATTGAAACGTATTGTCAGTGTGAGTTTGGGAGCGTCAAAAAGAAACCATGCTTTTGAAACCGATTTTTTAGGGGAAAAATTCCAAATAGAACGAGTAGGAACCGACGGCGATTGGGATAAAGCCATGCAGCTTATCCGGGATTTAGATGGAAAAATCGACGCTTTTGGGCTGGGCGGAATTGACTTATATATTTATGTCGCGGGTAAAAGGTATGTTATTAAAGATGCCAAGAAATTAGCGGCTCAAGCTAGAATTACCCCTATAGTAGACGGTAGCGGGCTGAAAAATACCCTGGAGAGAAAATGCGTCTTAGATATTCAAAAAAAAGGGATTATGGAATTAGAAAACCGCAAAGTCCTTATGGTTTGCGGGGTGGACCGTTTTGGAATGGCGGAAGCTTTTGCGCAAGCAGGGGCGGATTTAATTTTAGGGGATCTTATATACACGGTAGGTATTCCTATACCTGTATATTCTTTAAAAATGTTTAGTTTGATCGGGAGAATTGCCGCTCCTTTCATAGTTAGGATGCCGTTTGACAAACTTTATCCCACTGGCGGTCAGCAAGAGGTTATAATTCCTAAATATTCGAAATACTATTATAATGCGGACATAATCGCCGGTGATTTTCATTATATACGCCGCTATTTGCCGTCTAAAATGAATGGGCAGGCTGTAATAACTAATACTACCACCAAAGAAGATTTACAGCTGCTGAAAAAGACTGGCGTCAGTAAGGTCATAACTACGACTCCCGATATGGGAGGGCGTTCTTTTGGTACTAATGTCATTGAAGCTTTATTAGTCGCGATCCTCAATAAAAAAATTGAGGACATAGAAGAGAAGAATTATTACAGCTTGTTGCAGGAATTGCATATTGAACCTAGGATACTAGATTTGGAGAAAGATTATGACTGATTTAGATTTCGCTTTTATCAATATGCTGCCTCAAGATAAAAAAAGGCTGGGATATAAAGAAAATTTACTAAACTGGGTGGCCCCCTTTTTTTTTATGCCTCGTTTGCAGCGGTTATTCAGATTAAAGGGGTTGAATACTCAGGGCGGCAATATTCTCCTGCCTTTAGGGCCGGGACAGATGGCTAAAATGCATGAGGATTATAAAAAAAAGGTTATAAACTATGCGTTTGATTTTCTCAGTGCCTATACACTACCTGTTTTAGCCGTAGACCGAAGACTGAAAGATATTTTTTCAGGCAATAAAAACGAGTACGAGATAATATACGGTGATTATTTTATACTGGCTTTGGCCTATGTCCTTATCCATACTACCGCGTTAAAATATCCTATTGACCGTATTATTTTGGCGGGCAGCATAGATGGATGCGATGAATTTTTAGAAGCGGTTTGCATGTTGGGGCTTCCGGTGGCGATTCAAAATTATAATCCGGTTCGCGAAGAAATATTAGCCTATAATTTATTGTATAGTAAGGGAATTGCGCTTAATGTAGGATTTTTTGACCCTTACCAAATTACGGGCAAAGATATAGTGATTTTTTTTGATTCTCGTCTGTATGAAGCGGCTTTATCAGTGCCAAGGAAATTTTATATACAATTAACCGATAGCAGTAAAAATTTGGCGCCGCGTTTAGAACAAGAGTTTAGGCTTAATCAGCTGGATTTTCATTTGCACCACTTAGCGCCTATTTTAGAGACTTGTTTATTATTAAAAGAAGGATATTTTTCTTTAGGCAACGAAAAA
>JAISDD010000009.1 GCA_031265005.1 Syntrophomonadaceae bacterium
TGTTCTCCGCGTTTTTTTTTATTATAACGGTCGTATCTTTTGACAGATACGCGGTTTTAAGAATGATACCATTCGTTTTTTATCCTGCGGTGTTGATGGCGCTGTCTGAAACGCCGTACTTCATGCTGTTCAAACGTTTTCTCATTGCTTTGCCTTTTTGCTTGTTTGCTGGAATATCCAATGTAATCTTTGAACGTTCGACGGCGTTTGCTTTTGGTGATATCGCAGTGAGCTTTGGCACGATTTCTCTGGTAACGCTTTTATTCCGCACATACCTGTGCGTGATGGCGGTTCTGATTTTAGTCGCGACGACACCGGTGGCGGAAATAACAGCACAGCTCAAGAGGGTGCGCGTCCCGGGCATTTTCGTAATGCTGCTGGAGATGACTTACCGTTATGTGGGAGTTCTTTTAGGCGAAGCCGATAGTATGTATAAGGCTTATTCTTTACGAAGCAGGAATAGAAAAGGTATTGAAATGCGGCACATGGGCAGCTTTATCGGCCAGCTTATAATCAGGAGTTTTGACCGCGCGGAGCGGGTATACGCGGCGATGAAATGCCGAGGATACTCTTTGCGCGAATTTCATGCGCAGGAGCGGAAATTCGCTGGGCGAGACATAGTTTTTACCGTAGCTATATTTGCTTTTTGTATATTTTTCCGCGCTGTTTCTATGGATGTAATCATAAATGCGTTGATGAGGGTTTGAGAGTATGTTGGAAGTGTGCGGCCTTTCCGTATCGTACCCTGAGCGAGCGAATGCGGTAGACGGCGTATGCTTTGCTCTGTGCAAAGGGGAAAAGGTAGCTATCATCGGCGCGAACGGCGCGGGAAAGACGACGTTACTGCTCGCGCTAGCAGGGATTTTAGCGCCTTCTAAAGGAAATATTTCCATTGAAGGCGTGGAGTTTAACAAAAGAAATTTTTATGATATGCGGAGGGAAATCGGATTGGTTTTTCAAAACCCTGATGACCAGCTCTTCATGCCGAACATATACGAAGACGCGGCGTTTGGACCGCGCAATTTGGGCTGTTCGGAGGAGGAGACGCGGGAGAGGGTGGAAAATGTTTTGGGTCAATTGGGCATTTTACGGCTGGCGCAGCGCTCTCCGCTTAAATTATCCGGCGGAGAAAAACGGCTCGCGGCAATCGCTACCGTACTCACGATGCGTCCAAGTTATATGCTGTTCGATGAACCTACGGCATTTTTGGATCCGCGAGCTAAGCGCGTATTGGTGGGAATTCTATCAGAACTGCCGCAGGGAAAGCTCATCGCTACACATGATTTGGCTTTTGCAGAGAAAATTTGCTCCCGCGTCCTTTTGCTACGAGACGGAAAACTCGCGGCAGAAGGAGGTATTGATGTTTTGCGCGACACTGCTCTTTTAGAATCGGCGGGCCTGTAGCTTATGATGCGGAGTTAGCCGAAAGTCATCAGCGTATTGCAAAATAAAAAAGAATGGTCTAATTAACAAAGCCGCGGACTGGAGTTCGCACGGTTGCAGCAAAATATGAGCGATTGGCGTTGAATTTATTGAAAGAAAAAAGAGGATGCGGCAGCGTTTTCCAGGCCGTGAAGCAAGTAAATTTGAAATGATCAGGCAGCCAAAGGAGGATTTATCATGCGATATTGGAGTAGGGTTATATTTTTGCCGCTTATGGTTATTGTTTTTATCAGCGCTTGCGTTGGTGGAGATACTGGAGAAAGGGCTTTAGAACAAACTACAGGTAGCAGCGGTGCGGCCGAAGGCGAATATGTAAAATTGTTAGCTGGGGAAGCCAAAAAAATTATGGACGGCGATGAACCGTATATACTGCTTGATGTTAGAACGGAAGATGAATTTAACGAGCGGCACATTGCTGGGGCCGTTTTGCTTCCTGACACAGAAATAGCTGAACAAGCGGAAATGAAGCTGAAAGACAAAAATGCGACAATTTTTGTTTACTGCCGCACGGGGAACAGAAGTGAGAAGGCGGCGCGTGAGCTTGTAAAAATGGGATTTAGCACCGTTTATGATTTGGGCGGCATCGTCGACTGGCCCTATGAAATCGTAACCAGTGAACCGCAGCCTTCTCCGGCGCCGGATGATTATGAGGAGGCAGCTTCCGGCATAAAAGGTGAAGTGGCCATCAGTTTTGATTATAAAGAACAGTCCGGCCATGCCAGCAATCAGTTTGCGGTTTGGATTGAAGATGGGGCCGGCAAGTTTATAAAGACGATTTATGCCACGCGTTTTACCGTTGCCGGAGGCTTCAAAATCCGGCCGGATTCCATACCGTTATGGGTGGAAAGGGCTAGCGCCGCTTCTTTATCTGATGAACAAATTGATTCTATATCAGGAGCCACGCCGAAATCCGCTACCCTTACGTATATTTGGGATTTGACCGATGAAAAGGGTGAGCCTGTAAAAATGGACGGCAAATATAAATTTTTCATTGAGGGAAGTTTGCGCTGGAAAAACCGGGTTCTTTATTCGGGAGATATCGGCTTGAATATCGGAGAAACAAACCTTGAGCCTAGCGTGGAGTATTTTTATGAAAATTCGCCTGGAGCTGGAGCGCTTACGGCCGCTTCGCCAGAGCATGCCATGATAAGCGCAGTAAAGGTAAAAGCATCGATCGCGAAAGATTCGCCTGCGCATTATACAGAGTGATATGGCCTTATGGTCTTTCATATGGAGAAATTTATCAGATACTTCATTAATTTGTGGAATAAATTAGATAAATTGTAAAAAAAATTAGCAAGTTATGCTTTGTTTTCGCGCCGAAATATAATATACTATTTGCATTATTATAATTAAAGGCCGCCCGGCATTATGCGGTAAGTGATTGAGGTTACATTGATATCATGTTTAAAAATTTGAGTTTGAAAATAAAAATATTCGTTTTAGTTTCGTCCGTCGTGATTGTATCTTTTATCGCTCTTACGCTGATTGTTTCTAACCAGTCATACGAAATGGCCAAAAGGGATGCTTTCAGCTTGGCCCAGGAGACGGCGGATAAATATAAAAATGAGATCATAGCAGAACTGCAGGGTGCGCGCATCACTTCAGAAACTTTGGCTACAGTGCTGGAAACCTTGAAGGAGCATGATCTCACCGACAGGGATATGATGAACGATATTCTGAGGAATACGCTGGCGAAAAAAGAGTACATAACCGCGTTTTGCATCGCTTATGATCCCGACGCGCTGGATGGAAATGATGAATATTACGCCGGGGTAGCGCCTGCGTACGACGAAACGGGAAGGTATGCGCCTTATTGGAATAAACTGGGCGGCAATATAGAGGTCGAACCTTTATACGACATTGACATTGCTGACTGGTATATCATTCCCAAGACCGAGCGGCATGAATATATTACCGATCCATATCCGTATGAAGTCCAAGGAAATTTTGTGATGCTGGCCAGTTTTGTTTTTCCTATCATCTATAACGACGATTTTATAGGAATTATATCTTCCGATATAGTGCTGGATAAATTGCAGGAGATGATATCAAAAGTAAACCCTCATGAACAGCAAGGAGGGCATACGGAAATTTTTTCTAATGCGGGCGCTATCGTGGCGCACACTGATACGCCTTATTTAGGCAAGGATCTGACGGAAGCGTTAGCGTATGAAATGCTGACAGCCGACCGTTCCCTGATCACAGATGTTATAAAGTACGCACATACTTATATGAATGAAAATCCCGTTACGAACCCGTCTGATGATGTCCAGAACGAAGTATACGATAATATGGCGCTCTTTGTTGCCTCTTTGGAAAAGTACGCGTTGGATTTTGACGCGTCCAAGCTGGATATATCCCTGATGACGCCTGAGCTGGCGCGGGCGATATTACAAGCGGATCCGGCCCGCCTGCAGTACGCGGCAGAAGCGCAAGACGCTATCGCGAACGGCAGAGAGTACATTTCCAGCGATAAGGATTTTTATACAGTATACATGCCGATTCAGTTCAGCAGCGTTACGAATCCCTGGTCGGTGGCAGTCAGTATTCCCATGAGCAAAATTTTGGATAGCGCCAATTATATCCGAAATTACACTGTTTTGGCGTCTATAATTGCCATATGTATCATTGCCTTAATTCTTTACATTATAGCGCGCAATGTTACCAGGCCTATACTGATACTGTCGGATACCGCTAAAATTATCGGTGAAGGGAATTTCGACACTGAGGTTCCGCTTATTCAAAGCAATGACGAGATCGGAGCTTTGTCAAAAGCATTTCAATTTATGGCTGAAGAAATTAATAGTTTGATCAAGGAAATGCAAAAATATGCTGCGGCTTTAGAGGAAAAGAATATTTATCTGAACCGGTTAAATGAGTTGAAAGACGAATTTTTGGCCAATACCTCCCATGAACTGAAAACGCCGATCAATGGGATCATCGGCATTGTTGATTCTATGATTGACGGAGCCACCGGCTCTTTAAGCAACGAGCAAAAATATAATCTGGCGATTGTTTCTAACAGCGGCAAACGTCTTTCCAATATGATAAACGACATATTGGATTTTACTAAACTGAAAAACCAAGAAATCGTGCTGCAAATCAAACCTATCGACTTGAAAACAATTGTTGATACAGTTATCGTTTTGTCTAAGCCGCTGATCAAAGGGAAAGAATTGGCGCTGGTCAATGAGATCGACAACTCGGTAGCTATAGTCAATGCGGATGAAAACAGGGTCCA
>JAISDD010000010.1 GCA_031265005.1 Syntrophomonadaceae bacterium
CCCAGCACGACTCCTACTAATCCCATTAAAACTTTGTTGCGGGCGGTATCTACAGCCGCTTGCGCGTAAAATACAAGATCATATCCCCCAACGACAGCAGCGATCAAAACAACCGCCAAACATAAAAAGACCAAATTATAAATAAATATTATTAAACGAGTACTTCCGTTCACAGACACACCTCGCTATCAATCACACTACCGGCATCAGAAGTTTAGGATTTTAACCGCTGAACTTGTCCTCTTCTTCTCTACAATCTCCGATAAAAACCTCTGATGGTTTATATTTTAAAATCAACGCGTAACGGGCTTAAAAACCGCCCCCTGTTTAGTCGCTTATTCGCTTTCACTGATAGTGATAACATCAGTCTTACCATCTTTTTTTAATTCTACTCCGACAATATTAACATTAACAGCTAAAACCTCTAAACCGGTCATGTTCTGTACCGCTTCTTTTACTTCATGCTGAACCGTGTCCGCCACTTTGGGTATTTCGTATCCATATTCAATTACCAAATCTATATCTATTTTGGTCTGGTGTTCTGTAACTTCTACTTTTATCCCTTTACCCAAGTTTTTCTTACCCAGTTTTTCAACTAACTCAGTTCCCCAGCCGCCGCTCATAGAAGCTACTCCTTCTACATCCATAGCCGCCAAACCGGCTACCGTAGAAACAACTTCGTCCGCAATTCTAATAGCTCCAAAAGCTGATACGGTTTCCTGTTTTTGCTCTTCCATATACATCCACCTCCAATAAATTTCATAATATTCCATCTTTATTATACCAAACAATATAAAACTATATCAAATATAACCTGCTTTGTCAGGAACTTCTCCGCCTTAATTGATAATCGCTCCTGTTATTCATCCGTCATGCGCCGCTGAATAAAATTAGTGTATACTTCGCCGCGCTGAAAAAAAGCATTATCCAGCACTTTTAAATGGAAGGGGATCGTTGTGTGTACCCCTTCCATTTTAAATTCCAGCAGAGCCCTTTTCATGCGTTTTATGGCTTCCGCTCTGTCCGTTCCCCACACTATGAGTTTAGCCAGCATAGAATCATAATACGGCGGCACCGTGTATCCTGGATAAACAGCGGAATCCACTCTTACTCCCGGACCCCCAGGGATTTGATAAACCCGTACAGTTCCCGGCGAAGGCGCAAAATTATTCTGAGGATCCTCAGCGTTGATGCGGCATTCTATAGCCCAGCCCCGAATCAGAATATCTTTTTGATTTATGCTCAGGGGTTCTCCGGCGGCAATTTGTATCTGTTCTTTTATAATATCCACATTGGTTACCATTTCAGTTACCGGATGTTCCACCTGGATTCTGGTATTCATTTCGATAAAATAGAAATTTTTGTTCTGATCCACTAAAAATTCAACCGTTCCCGCACTGGTATAACCAGCCGCCTTAGCCGCTTTAAGCGCTGTTTCCCCTATTTTTTTACGCAGTTCGTCATTTAAAAAACCGGAAGGCGCTTCTTCCAATAATTTTTGATGCCTGCGCTGTAAAGAACAATCCCGTTCCCCCAAATATAAAGTTTTCCCAAAGTCGTCTCCCAGAATTTGCACTTCAATGTGGCGAGGCTCTTCAATATATTTTTCCACATACACTTCTTCATTTCCAAAAGCTGCGCCCGCCTCAATTTTAGCCATATCCAAAGCCTCAGACAAAGCTTCTTTATTATGGGCCAGGCGCATACCCCGTCCGCCGCCGCCAGCCGAGGCTTTTATTATAACTGGATAACCGATATCCTCCGCAATATCCAAAGCTTCGCTATAACCAGATACAGCCCCCACACTGCCTGGTACCAGCGGTACTCCGGCAGGGCTCACTAACTCCCTGGCTTTTACTTTATCTCCCATCATCTCAATAACCTGAGCCGAAGGTCCGATAAACTTTATATGATTCGCGAAACACAGTTCGGCAAAATAAGAATTTTCCGCCAAGAATCCATAACCAGGGTGAATAGCTTGAGCTCCTTTTATTAAAGCGGCTTGAATAATATTCACAATATTTAAATAACTGTCTCGAGGCTGCGGCGAACCCACACAAACCGTTTCGTCAGCAATCCTTACATGAAGGCTGTCTCTGTCCGCAGTTGAATAAATCGCCACGGTTTTTATACCCAGTTCTCTGCAGGCTCTGATTATACGGACAGCAATTTCGCCTCGATTAGCAATTAAAATCTTTCTTAACAAAATTACCCTCCTAATCTTTTTTAATCAAAAATAATACTTGCCCATACTCGACCGCTTCGGCGTTTTTGACTAAGACATCAGCAACTACGCCTTCAGTGTCCGCTTTTATTTCATTCATAAGTTTCATAGCTTCCAGTATACAAAGGGTTTGCCCTACCCGCACTCTATCCCCAGCATGTACAAACTGATCAGCGTCAGGGGCAGGCGCCGCGTAAAAAGTCCCTACCATCGGCGAAACAACTTCATATAAGCCAAAATCATCATCAGCATTTTCTGTATTAGATTGGCCAGCCGTTATATCTTCTCCCGGCGTTTTATTGCTTACAGTTCCAGTGGAGGCGGAAATTCCTTTGCGCAAAGCCAGTTTATAGTCTTTTCTCTGCATTTCCAGTTCATTTACATTCGACTTATCTAAAGCTGCAATAAGCTCTTTTATATCATTGATATTCATATCATCATCCCCTCGGCTGACCGTTTTTTTAGCGGGCTCGGAAACTTTAAACTGTTTAACTGTTTTATCGGCGGCTTCATCTGAAACTTTTCTTTCTGTATTTTCCCCCAGTTTATTATTGGCGCGTTTTTCAAAAAATTTGGCCGCTACTTGAGGAAAAAGCGCATAAGTCAAAACATCCTCATCATTTTTGGCCCAAACAGCTGATTCCGCTTTGGCTTTTTCCCACAACGGCTCTAAAAAATCAGCCGGACGCACCGTTATCACTTCTTCGTTTCCGATGATCTTGCGCCTGATTTCCTCCTTCACCGGCAACGGAGGCCTTCCGTACTGCCCTCGCACATAGTCTTTCACTTCGGTCGGGCACAATTTGTAACGTTCTCCCATCAGCACATTCAATACCGCCTGAATCCCCAAGATCTGACTGGTGGGCGTAACTAAAGGAGGATATCCCAGGTCTTCGCGTACTTTAGGTATTTCAGCCAATACTTCATTAATGCGGTCAACCGCGTTTTGTTCTTTTAACTGAGATATAAAATTGCTTAACATCCCCCCGGGTATTTGGTGTTCAAAAACCTGCATATCATTAATGCTGGTCACTCCACGGCTAAATCCTTTCTTTTTGCGCATTTCTTCAAAATAATTGGCTATTTCAAATAATTTGTGCAGATTCAAACCAGTATCCCGTTCTGAATCCTGCAAAGCTCTGACTACTGTTTCAACCGGCGGCTGAGAAGAACCGAACGCCATAGGGACGCTGGCAGTATCAACTACGTCTACCCCGGCTTCGGCGGCTTTCAACAAAGTAGCTATAGCCAGTCCTCCAATGTAATGGGTATGTAGCTGCACAGGCACTTGCAAATTGTCTTTTAAGGTTTTTATCAGCTCATAAGAAGCGTAAGGAGCTAATAAGCCTGCCATATCTTTAACACATATAGAATCCGCTCCCATATCCTGTAATCGCATAGCGGTTTCCAAAAAATGCTCCAGCGAATGCATGGGGCTGATGGTGTAAACTACACAAGGCTGAGCGTGTTTGCCGTTCTTTTTCACAGCTTTCATGCAAGTTTCCAGATTACGGATATCATTTAAAGCGTCAAACATTCTAAAAATATCTATGCCGTTATCAGCTGCCTTATCTATGAATTTTTCTGCCACATCATCCGGATAATGAGCATATCCCACCAGCGATTGTCCTCTTACCAACATTTGCAGTTTAGTTTGTTTTACAGTTTGGCGAATAATTTTAAGCCTTTGCCAAGGGTCTTCATCCAAAAAGCGCAGGCACACATCAAAAGTAGCTCCGCCCCATACTTCCAAAGAATTATACCCCACCTGGTCTAAGGTCTCCAAAATAGGCAGCATATCTTCCGTAGACATCCTAGTCGCCCACAAGCTTTGATGTCCGTCGCGCAAACTGGTATCGGTAATTTTAACTTTATTCATAAAAACCTCCTGTACAACATAAAACACAAGCGAAATGAACTGCAATTATTCCCGGCGCCTTACGTAAAAGCTTAATTTTGAATTATGATCCATGTACTTATCACTGCTCAAAGAACAAACACACTCAGGCTCCGCCTGAGTACGTGAACAATCATTATAAAAATGATAGTTTTTTGCTTCTGTTACATTTTACTTAATTATATGTATTATATTTATAATGTCTATAATTTTCAATGCTTCCTTTTTACCAAACAGCTTCAATTTGCTCCGGCACGGTTACGAAAAATATACCAGGCGCCTTTTTCCAGACCATATATTAACCCAGCCATCTTGACCATATCAAGTGTTCCTTAACGCCGTAACCCGGCTTTTAGAGCGTATTTCGCGCGCGCCTCCCCGCGCTCATTGGTTTTTAGTTTAAGAGGCAGCAAGATTTTTTCTTGTTTATTTTCTAAATAATATATTTGCTTATTTTTATATGTATTTTTAAAATTATTTTTCTTAATTATTTTATCCGTACAGGGTCTAACGTTTATACGATAAATAAAAAAACTTTTCATCTGCCGGGAATGCCGCTATGTACTGAAAACGTATTTTCACAAAAAAGCGGCGGACCACGAAATACGACTTAGCCCTTGCAGAATAAGCGTTTTTCTTCAAATGTCCAAACGCTCCAGCATTTCCTGTCCCAATCCGCTCAGCGCAAGGCTTCCTGTCTCCAGCACCGGCGTGTCAAACAAAAAATCCGGCCGCTCTATCTTTCCTGTATAAACGGTTTTCCTGAAATATGTGTAAACTTCGGATTTTTCATATACCGTATAGTCGCCGTTTTCCAGTAATATGTCATAATCCAGCGTAATCAGTCCATAGTTGGAAAGTCCGCTCAATAGCGCTTTCTTTTCTTTTACTTCCTCTAATGAATCCTTTTGACTGGTTAAATAAACGGGAGCCAAAGCAATCAATTCCAAATGTTCCGATTGGGTACTTTTCACAACAAATCTGCAAACAGGAAGAAAAGGGGTTGCCGCCAAAAGGCTTAAAAATTCTTTTTCTTCCCTTGTCAAAATAATCTTATTTCTGTTGCAGCAACATTCTCCGCATTTTTCCGCGCAGGCTCTGCAAGCGCCTCCTTGCTTGTAATTTTCCATCTTCACCAATCCTTTTATTTCGTTTACCCTAAAGCCACATCTAAGACCATCATGACTAAAAAACCGGCCATAACGCTCAGCGTTCCCACGTTGGAATGTTCGCCCAAATGCGCTTCAGGGATCAGTTCTTCCACCACCACATACATCATCGCCCCTGCCGCAAAAGCCAAAAGCCACGGCATAAACGGCGCAATGAACCCCGCGAGCAAAAAAGTAGCAACTCCGAACAGCGGTTCTACCGCGCCGGACATACAACCCAGCAGGAACGCTTTTGCGACAGACGCCCCTTCCTGCCTAAGCGGAAGCGAAATCGCCGCTCCCTCCGGGAAATTTTGTATCCCAATCCCCAATGCCAACGCCACAGCCGCCGCCAGCAGCGCCGGGTCGCCTCCATGCTGCGCCATTAAGGCAAACGACAGCCCTACCGCCATGCCCTCCGGGATATTGTGCAGCGTTACCGCTGATACCAGCAACGTAGTGCGCTTTGCTGAAGAAGACGGTCCTTCCTGAACGTTTGACAGCTGATGCAAATGGGGAATCATTTTATCCAGCCCAAACAAGAATAAAACCCCAAGCACAAAACCGCCTGCCGCAGGAAGCCACCCTATCTCACCTTGCCCCTGCGCCTCCTCGATAGAGGGAATGAGCAAGCTCCACACCGAGGCCGCAATCATCACGCCCGCCGCGAACCCGAGAAAAATTTTCCGTGCTTTGCCGCTCGCCGCTTTGCGGAAAAAAATCACCATAGACGACCCCCAACAGGTCATCAAAAAAATAAATCCCGTTCCGCTAAGCACCCATAATAAATCACTCATCGCCGGTCCTTTCATTATCGGGCCGCGCTTTCGTATAACACGTATCTTTTTTTATGAAACTGCCGTATATGAAAACAAATTTATCCCCCAAAGCGGTGTTGCTCTTCATATCTGCTGCACCTCTATTCCATTACCTTTAACTATTCCATTATATCCAACTTTCAATCGCCTAATTTTTTAGAAAAACGCCATAACGTCCACAAAACGTAACTAGCCGGCAACGCTAAGCCACTTCGCTGACTGCCTTTAGCACATTGCGGATGTTTTTATGATTTTTCCGTTTTCAGTTAGTATTATCTTAATCAACGGCTTCGGCCCACATTGCTTTTCTCTTACGAATATAAAAACCTACATCGCCATTCACTTTTAAAAATATGCTCGCGCCGCGTTTTTTAAAACTGATCATATCTTTCGCGTTATCCATAGGCGCAATTTCTTTCCTTAAATACATCATTCACAGCAATTAGTTAGTTGCGACTAATTCACAATATATCATAGGTACTCAAACAAAAACAAGCTGCCTTCAGGCAAAAACAAAAGCTTTTTCTCTAATTTATAAAAGCCCGTAAATAAACCGGACAAATAATTTTAAATAAACAACGCCTTTTTTACTTATCCGCCAAGTCTGGATTATATCGCATTTTATAGATTATTATCAATTTATTAATTTCGAGATTTTTCCCCAAACTTTAACAACGTCAGCTGCAAATTGACATAAAAACGCATAATTTTAACCTTCTGACCGGAGATAAAAATTTAGCGGCGCAATCTCTTGACAAGGATATAGAAGTCTGATAGTTTATAGAGCATAGTTAGTTTAAACTAACTATGCTCTATATTTTCATAAAAATTGCGGGCAGACTCAAGTTAATTTAAATATCATATTATGATGGAAGGCAGTATACTCAGAAGCAACTTGATTTTTTACAAAAATCACATTTTTCCGAGTCGTTTTTACAAATTTAAAAATATACCTAGTATTGCGTCATTGTATTTTACACTTACAGAGGCCTCTAAAAAAACATCAATATCTTCCATCCAAGATTTTACATTATAGGCAAATATACATACTTGTAAAATCATGGTAAGCAATATTTTGATTTAGTCGCGCCTTATCGCAATATATTGAAAACAATTTAATATTATAAAAACCACGAAAAGGAGTCGATTGTTATGCAAATTAATATCGTTTATTGGAGCGGCACCGGGAACACCGAAGCTATGGCTAAGTTTATCCAGGAAGGCGCTGAAAGCGCGGGCGCTTCCGTAATAGTGAAAGAAGATTCCCAAGCGGACAGCTCCGTATTAGACGCCGACGTGCTGGCGCTGGGCTGCCCTTCCATGGGGGAAGAAGAATTAGAAGAAACAGAATTCGAACCGTTTGTCGCATCCATCGAAGGAGCGGTCGAAGGTAAAAAACTGGCGCTGTTCGGTTCTTACGGCTGGGGGGACGGTCAATGGATGCGGGATTGGAGCGAACGCATGGAAAAAGCGGGAGCGGAACTAATCGTCGAAAGCCTGATCGTGAATGAGGCGCCTGAAGGCGATGAATGTAAATCTTTTGGTTCAGCTATCGCGAGTTGAAGTCTAAAAGGGGAGGCTTTTTTCTCTCATGTCTCCCCACTTTAGCCTATCTTTAGGGTTATCGTTCATCGAACTGAAAATTCCAGTGAATATTGCAAAACCAAGAGCTCACCCCAAAGCCCTCTTTACAGCAAATATTTTCACTTCAGGACAGAATGTTTTTGCGCAGCATTTATACCGCCGCCGTTTTAAATTGCCCAAAAGCAATATGGTTGCCTGGGTAACCAGCCATTCAGGGCAGTAAGTAAAGGAACCCACAAAAACAAGGAGGAGCCTCATGAATAAAAAAGCGCCACATAAGACCGGTATGGCCCGGCTATGGGAACTGGCATACCACAAAAAAATACTTATCATTTGTTCTTGCGTCCTGTCGGTGATAAGCGTTGCCGTCTCTTTTACGCCGTTCATCACCGTATACTATATTATCAGGGAACTCGTAACGCATTTCGCAAACCGGACAACGCTGGACGCGGCGTATATGGTCAGGCTCGGCTGGCTGGCCTGCGGCGGCGCGGCGGCAGCCATCGTTTTGAATTTCTTCGCGCTCATCTGCTCGCATGTCGCGGCGTTCACGACGCTGTATAAACTGAAACTCGACTTTACGCGGCACATCGCGTCGCTGCCGCTCGGTTTTCATACTGAAAACTCCACCGGAAAACTGAGGAAGATCGTGGACGAGAACATCGAAAAACTGGAAGGATTCATCGCCCATCAGTTGCCCGACCTCGTAGGCTCTTTAGTCATGCCCGTCTTCACTTTGGTCATCCTGTTTCTGTTCGATTGGCGTCTGGGGCTGGCAAGTCTCTTTCCTATCGCCGCCGCATACCTGATACAAGCCGCAGCCTTCGGACAGGAACATTCAAAACTTTTTATGGAAAAGTATCAAAGCGCGCTTGAGGATATGAACAATGCCGCCGTCGAGTACGTACGCGGCATTTCTGTGGTCAAGGCGTTCAAGCAGACCATATTCTCCTTCCGCCGCTTCCATGACACTATCAAGAACTACGGCGTGTTCGTCAAAAATTACACACTGGGATTCGAAACGCCGATGGTGCTCTTTATGCTGGTGATCAACAGCGTGTACCTGTTCCTGATTCCCGTTATCATCCTGCTCGCGGGCGGCACGGACGATTATGCGCGGTTCGCGCTCGCGGCTGTTTTTTACCTGATTTTCTCGTTGTCGCTGACCGCTCCGTTCACGAAGTTGATGTACGTATCGCAACTCGGTATGCAGATCGCGGACGGTATAGAGCGCATGGACAGGATACTCGACGTCCCTCCGCTGCCGGAAACCTCCACCCCTAAGCGCGAGGAAGGATATTCTGTGGCTTTCGAGAATGTAACATTTACCTATAACGGCGAAAACGAAGCCGTCGCGCTCTCGGATGTGAGTTTCACGGCCGAACAAGGCGGAATAACGGCTCTCGTAGGGCCGTCGGGCAGCGGGAAATCAACGCTCGCCCACCTCATACCACGTTTTTACGATGTAGCGGAAGGCGCTGTAAAAATCGGCGGCATAGATATAAGGGAAATGTCAAACGAATATTTGATGAGCATAGTCAGTTTCGTTTTTCAGGATGTATTCCTGTTCAAACAAAGCATCGCGGACAACATACTCATCGGTAACAAAAACGCCTCAAGGGATGATGTGGTGAGAGCCGCAAAAGCCGCACAGTGTCACGATTTTATCGAGAAACTGCCGCAGGGCTACGACACAGTGATAGGCGCGGGGAATATACACCTCTCGGGCGGCGAGCGGCAGCGCATCGTTATCGCGCGCGCCATCCTGAAAGACGCGCCTATCATCGTACTCGACGAGGCCACAGCTTTCGCTGACCCGGAGAATGAACAAAAGATACAACTCGCGTTTGAAAAACTGATGAGCGATAAAACCGTAATCATCATCGCGCACAGGTTATCCACCGTGCGCGGCGCGGACAAGATCATCGTCATAGACGAAGGGCGCTTGACGGAAGAAGGCAGGCACGGCGAACTGCTCACGGCCGGCGGGCGCTACAGCCGCATGTGGGAGCAGTATACCAGCGCGCTGGATTGGACGCTCGCACGAGAGGAGGAAGCTCATGTTTATTAATATAAAGGAATTATTAGGACTGTCCGATGGCGGATACAAGGATTTCAAGCGGGGCGTCTCCGCCTGCATCCTTTCGGATCTGGCCATATTCATCCCGTTTGGCGTCATTATTTCAGCGATAAAGATTCTGCTCGAACCATTGATAAACGGTGAAATTTTGGACACTTCAAGGCTCTGGGCGCTTTTTGCCGCGGCTCTGGCCGCTTCCGTGCTGTACTTCTTCGCGTATCGCAACGAATATCGCAAGACTTACACGGTAGCCTACAGTGAAGCAGAGAAGATACGTGTCGAGGTAGCGGAACGTATGCGGCGTCTTCCTCTCAGTTTTTTCAACAACAAGGACCTTACGGAACTGACGACAAACATCATGGCAGACTGCACCTCTATTGAGCATACAATGAGCCATGTCGTCCCCGGATTATTCGCGCACAGCATCGTCGTGGCGATCGTCTGCGTCCTGCTCGCCTTTTACGACTGGCGCATGGCCTTCGCCCTCTTCGCCGCTATGCCTGCGGCCTTTGGTCTCATTGTATTGACGCGCAAGCTTAGTGCGAAATTAGGCGAACGTCATGTATCCGCGAAACTTGAAGTGGCCGAACAGGTGCAGGAATATCTGGAAGGCGTCAAAGTAGTCAAGGCGTTCGGGCTGTCGGGCGAAAAATCCGAGGCGCTGGAGCGCTCCCTGCGTTCCATGATGAAGGAGGCTATCAAATTCGAGGGCGTCACCGGCATTTTTATCACTTTGG
>JAISDD010000031.1 GCA_031265005.1 Syntrophomonadaceae bacterium
GCAAAATCAACCGGGCATGAGCCCTTTGGCATTTCCACGATAGAACCTTTAGGAGTAAAAACAAAAACCGTATCATCATATAAATCTATTTTTAAGGACTCCATAAATTCTGTGGTATCTTTAATGTCTTGCTGCCATTCCAAAATCTGACGCAACCAATGTAATTTCTCGTCCATTTTAGCGTTAACTTCACTAACTCCTTCTTTGTAACGCCAGTGGGCGGCTATCCCTGATTCAGCTAAACGATGCATTTCAAAAGTGCGAATTTGTACTTCGAAAGGCTCCCCGCCTTTACCGATAAGAGTGGTATGCAAAGATTGATACATATTAGGCTTGGGGGTCGCTATATAATCTTTAAAACGTCCTGGCAAAGGTTTCCACATGGTATGAATAATGCCTAAAATACCGTAACAGCTTTGAACGTCTGCCACTAACACCCGAATGGCTATCTTATCATATATCTCATCTATATCCTTATCTTGTTTGATCATTTTTTTATAAATACTGTATATATTTTTAGGACGCCCGTGGATATCGGCTTCAATGTCAATCTGCCGTAACCCTTGGCGGATTTGTTCTATCAAATCATTAACATATTCTTCTCTTTCCCTGCGTTTTTGTTTGAGCCGCCGCGCTATTTCAAAATAAACTTCCGGATTTAAATAAGCGAACGCCAGATCTTCCAATTCCCATTTAAACTTAAAAACTCCCAAGCGATGAGCTAAAGGAGCGTATATTTCCAGAGTTTCCTGTGATATTTCTTTTTGTTTGTTTTCCGGCTGGAAATTTAAAGTTCTCATGTTGTGTAAACGGTCGGCTAATTTTATTAAAATGACTCTGATGTCCTTAGCCATAGCAATAAGCATTTTTCTTATATTTTCCGCTTGAGCTTCTTCTTTGGATTTAAAGTTAATTTTATTTAACTTAGTCAAACCTTCTACCAAAGTAGCTATTTCTTCATCGAAATCCTGCAATATATTTTCATAGCTGACAGTCGTATCTTCAACCACGTCATGAAGCAACGCCGCGCAAATCGCAGATATGTCCATTTCTATATCGGCCAGTATCATGGCGACTTCTAAAGGGTGAATTATATAAGGGTCGCCCGAGATCCTAGTCTGCCCTGCGTGTGCTTTTTCCGCATAAGCATACGCTTTCTCAACTAAGCTCATATCAACCTTATCATCGTATGCTTTAATTTTTTTTAATAATTCTTCTAGCCCCATAAGAATCACCAATTCAAGTAATGTAAAATTTCTTCTTTAATAAAACTATAATCTGCTATTTCTGTCAGAAGTTCTTGGAAATAATAAGAATCATTAATATCAAAATAATGATCACGAGGTTGTTTTACCTTTATTTCAATAATACTACCCTTTTTTACAAATATACACAAGTTTAATTCTTCGAGTATTCTAATTATATTAACTATTTCCAGCCATTTTACCGGCCTTTGTAAAACCTGACGAAAATATGCCAGCAGTTGTTGTTTTTCAAAAGTAATTGCCGAACGGCGTGTTGAACTTAACTCTTCCCATATGGCACGGACAATTTTTTCATCTGGACATTGTTTCCGTAAAAAATCACTATTAAATTCCAACGCTTCGCGGGCAAACAAAACTTTAACTGGTATTACGCAGTTGTTGCGCGCTTCCGCGGACAATATCAAAAATAGTTCTCTTTTATCAAAAGGAGGATCGGCGCAATATACCGTTCCGGTACATTCGGGGTATCCAAAAACATCCGGCAGTAAACAACCATCAGTCAGCAAAAGGCCGTTTCGGCTTTGACGAAACACCATCTGCCGCGAATAACGCGTCGCAGAATAATCCGACCCTAAGTCAACTATCGCTTGCGGATTGGCATTTTGAAACCGCTGCAGCGTAGACGGACGATTTAAATAAACTATACTGTTTTGCTCCCAACCCGTCAATGCGGTATAATTTTGCCATTCAATCCGCTTCATAAACATCTGCGCTTCATCGGCAAAATTATGAAACCCATACCCAGCGCTCGTTATATTTACATCTTGCTTCAAAATATTTTCTTTCCAAAAAACAGCACTTATTAAAAAAATATGCCCGGTTCTATTTTTTAGTTTCTCCAAGTTGTTCAGCAATTGAGAGCGGATTATTTTTCCATGCAGTTCAATCACTATAGAAAGGGAAAAAAAGTTTTCCAGCATTTGTTTATATTTTAACAACATCTTTAAAGAAGGAAAAACCAGCGCCACAGGTTTTTTGCGCGCTAGATCAGCGTTTATTTGTTTTAGCATATCAAATGTCATGTCACCAGAAAATTTTTTCGTATAGTCAGGAAGCCAGCTAGGCTTTAAATCCAAAACGTTCAGCTGCGTTCTTACACGCTCGTAATAATGATTTTCCCGAATGTTAACGGCCAAATCATGGTAACATATAGACAGGGTAAGCGATATCATACCGGCCTGGTTAAAAGACACGCAATCGATCATATTACCGCTCAATTTAAACTTGAGATGTTCTTTCTCCTTGCCTACTAATTCCGGATAAACTATTTTTTCCTGTCTCATCATAAAAACAGGCTCCGGATTATCTTCACCGAAGGGTTTTAAAAGATTTAAATTCTTAAATAAACTTTCATTTATTTGGTTTGTTTCAATGAACGCGTCGATTTGAAAATCTGTCATGTCCTCATCCGGAATTATATTGCCCGGCTTTTTCTCCCAGCGTTTGACAGTTTCAACAAAAAGCGCGTAATTCTTTTTCTCAATAACAAACCCAGCCGCCATCTTATGGCCTCCAAAACGCTGTAAATAGGCGCTTCCTTCATTGATAGCGGCAAAAATATCTATGCCTTTTCTGCTGCGGGCTGTCCCCCGCCCTCTTTCCCCTTCCCATGACACCAAAATAACCGCCTTACCGGTAGCTTTTGATAATCGTGAAGCGGTAATTCCAAACACTCCATGATGCCAATCTTCGCTGTCTAAAATCATTATCTCGCCGTCCAGCGTCTCCGGATTCATATTCACAATATCGGAAGCCTGGAGGTATATATTATTCTCTATTTGTTTTCTCAATTCGTTCATAGCTACTAATTCTTCCGCTTTTAAAAGCGCTTCCTGTTCGTCTCCGGCCAGCAGCAGTTCCAAAGCCAAATTAGCATGCCGCAGCCGGCCGGCCGCATTGATACAAGGAGCCAATCCAAACCCCACATCTCTTATGTCAATTTCTTTATCAGTCAGCGTTTTTTTATTCAGCAAAGCTCTCAAACCCGGCCAGGCACTGTGTTTCATTTGTATCAAGCCCTCTTTGGCAATAATCCTGTTTTCACCTGTAAGCGGCACTATATCAGCAATGGTAGCTAACGCCGCTACATCCAAGAAACATTTCATACTTACTTCCGGGATTTCTCCCAGCAGCATCTGAGCCAGTTTTAACGCTACTCCCGCCCCGGCTAAATAATAATTCTGAGTTTGATTTACTTGCAGCTTAGGGTTAACTAATACCTGAGCGGACGGTAAAATTTCTCTCGGATTATGATGATCAGTGATTATGACTTTCATGCCTAACTCAAGGGCCAAGTCAACTTCGGCTACTGACGTGACGCCGCAGTCTACGGTTATCAATAAATCATAACCTGCCGCAGACAGTTTCCGTACCGCCGAATCGTTCAGGCCGTAGCCCTCACTAAAGCGGTCGGGTATATAATAATCACCCCGTATGCCAAGAAATTCAAAAGCTTTGAGCAAAATAAAAACGCTGCAAATACCATCCACATCATAATCACCATACACTACAATTTTCTGGCCGCCGGCAATCGCTGTTTTTATCATCTGCGCCGCTTCTGTTACTCCCGGCAATTGTTCGGGCAGGCTTAAATCTTCCAAAGAGCCATATAAAAACAAACGTGCTTCTTCTATATTAGTAATTCCCCTGTTTATTAATATATTCGCTAAAAATTCTGAAATTTTTAATTCATCACAAAATCCTTTGATAAACTCATTTGTCTCATTATGTTTCCTGTGTTGCCAACGCCCCAAATCAAAACTCTCCTCGCCGCAATTGCTTTCATCAATTCTATAATAACATGCGCGGCCTGAAAGCAGTACTTTATTTAAATATGAATTATTTTGCAAGACTGCTGAACCATAGCCAGACTGCGCAAAAACCAATTCGAGCAACCCAATTTATTTTGCCGCTTCGGTCATTTTAGGCAGGGCTCCTTTCAGCGTCATGGCAATCGCGCCTCCGTTTTATTCCACCGGCAACCTTACGGTTATTGTCGTTCCGAGGCCAAGCTCACTTTGCGACTCAACCTCGCCGTCGTGCATTTTTACAATCGTTTCGGCGATGGACAAGCCAAGGCCCATTCCGCCGGTGGTTCTGCTTCTCGCTTTATCAACACGATAGAACCTTTCAAATATATTATTAATATGTTTCCTGCTTATACCTATACCGGTGTCTTTTACCGCCAACATTCCAACATTGCCGTCAGCGCCGCAGATAAGCGTAATCGTTCCGCCTTCCGGCGTGAATTTCACGCTGTTGTCGATCAAGGCCCGCAGCAGTTCCCGGATCATCGTTTTATCCGCGCACAGTACGCAATCCATCCGTATATCCAGTTTGTAAACATGCGAAGTATCCAAGGCGGTTTGTTCCTTATACAGTTCGCCCATAAGCTCGCTGACAGAGAATTTTTCTTTGCGCAAACTCTGCTTTGCGCTGTCGCCTCTGGCAAGAAACAGCAAATTTTTCACCAACGCGCTCATATAGGCGGTCTGCTTGCCGATGACGGCAATACTGTCCGTAAGAATTTCTTGATCCTCATGTCCCCAACGCATCAGCATATCCGCGTTTCCCTGTAAAATCGATAACGGTGTCCGCAGCTCATGAGAAGCGTTTGCCGCAAACTCCCCCTGTTGCTCAAACGCCCTTTCCACCCGCCCCAGCATTCCGTTGATTGTCAGCGCGAGCCTGTGAAGCTCGTCATTCGACCGGGGAACCTCCAACCGCTCTTTCAGGGAATGTGAGTCTATCAATTCAGCCTTGTCGATCATGTCTTGAATGGGTGAAAGCATACGATAACCTACAACTCGGCCGATTACAATCGTCACGACCGCGCCGATGGCGTTTGCCAAAGCCAGGACGCGCCCGTGGCCGCGCCGGAAAGGATTAGGAATACAAGACTGTATGTTGAAATCGCGCGAACGGTATTCTGCGAGTCAACGACGAAAACCATCAGCCATGAAAACAACCACACAACAATCGTGCGCAATGCCGTAGCCAAATCGGAATCAATATTTTTGATTCCGATTTTCGCCAATACAGATGTTATGCCCGCGAATAACGCGGAACCTGCGGCATATGCGAGCCACATGTCAATTCACGTCGTCCGGACGGCGTTCTTCTTTCCGTCTCACTGCCTTTGATATTTGAACGGCGAAAGTCGCTATTGTAACGGCGAGTAAAACCGCCTGCGGTACGAGCGTTTCAAGTGTGGGATAAAATCGGCAGTCGGGATATTCCGCAAGGGCGTCACGCCGACAATATCTCCCAGTTGAAGTCTGTTCACGGCTGAACCTGTAAAGGAAATCGCCATCACCGACAATAAAACGCTTGTCCCGATGAAGAACGGCTTGATCGGCATTTTCATACTCAGCGCCCGAATGAGTACATAAATCACAACAAGCAGGATCAACCCGGCGGCAAGCCCGAGCCAGATCATCGGCATGTTGCTTTTTGTGCTGGCCAGCAACGCCATGTAAAACAGTATTATTTCAGCGCCCTCACGAAAAACCGCGAGAAAAGCCGCGAAAGCCAGTGAGAACAGACTGCTCCCCGCAACCGAATCCCGTGCTTTTCCCGCAATATAGTTGTTCCACGCTGCCGCCTGGGACTTTGATACCATCCAGTTGCTCACGTAAAAGAGGACAGCCACAGCGATAAGCATTGTGATGCCCTCAATGACCTCCTGGCCGGCGTTTATTACACCCGAAAGTACGTTCAGTATGACGGCCAATGCGGCGCTTGCGCCCAAAGCACTGATAAT
>JAISDD010000035.1 GCA_031265005.1 Syntrophomonadaceae bacterium
CCGGTAAATACTGGTTTGATACCGGCTTCAGCGAAAAATCCCTTTTCTTCGGCTATATAAGGAATATATAGACTGGTAGCGTCATAAATATCAGGAATTCTTATTTCATAAACTTTTTCGCTTTCACTGGTGTCAGCGTTACCGTTTGAAGCAGAATCATTTTTTGAACAGCCGGCTATCGTAAGCCAACAAAAAGCCATAACCAATAATATTATTGTAATTCCCGCTTTTTTTCCCTGAAATTTGCAATTAAATCTCCTCTTCACCATCTCATACCTCCTATTTAATTTATTTTTTTATTTAATACTATTTGTTAAAACTCTCTAAGCCGCTGTTTGCCGCTCTTTCCAATAGGTTATCCTGCTTTCCAGTTTTACTAATAAAAAATTGATCAATACCCCTAACACAGAAATACTTATTATACCTGCATACATCGTAGGTATCTCGTATTTCTGCTCCGAATAAAATATCAAAAACCCGATCCCTTTGCTGGCACCTAACATTTCAGCCGCCACCAAAATAATGGTTGCTACTCCGGCGCTGAGCCTAACGCCAGTCATTATTTCCGGCAGAGCCGCCGGAAGAATTACTTTCTTGAAAAGGCCGATGACTGATATTCCCATCGAATTGGCTGATTTTATTAAAAGCGGATCCACATTTTTTACTCCGCTGATCGTACTGAGCAGAGCCGGCCATACAGAACCCCAAAATACTATAGCCGCTTTTGAGGTCTCGCCCAGCCCAAAAACCAAGATAAAAACGGGGAACATCGCCAGCACTGAAGTATTGCGAAACATTTGCAAAATCGGATCCAAAAACTGTTCCAGTTTTGAAAACCATCCCATAAAAATACCCAAAGGAATTGCTATAATAAGCGCTATAAAAAATCCTGTAGCGGTTCTTTGCAAGCTTACAGCAATATGAACGAAAAGCTCTCCGCTTGAAATCAGTACTCCATATGCTTTAAGAACTGCGGTCACCGGCGGCAATATAAAAGCTTCCACCATTCCCAATCGCGCTATAAGCTCCCAAACCGCAAAGAAAAGAATAATAGCGGCAGATTTAGTAAATATTTGTTTTATCTTGTTAAACACAGCTTCATTCACCCTTTGTTTTTCAATTAATGCCACTCCATCGTCCTTAATAGGGCATAATAAACTTAGTCATAAAATCTTCCAGCAGCGCGATGCCGCCTCCATAGCCGGCATAAGTATCATTTACCACCAGCCGTTCAAAAGCCGGATAACTAATGCTTAAATGAATTTGATTTTCTTCCTGAGCGGCAAACCTCTCCTGCGAGCTGGCTAATATGACCCGGTAATAAGCGGTCGCCAAATGTTTATTCAATTCGTAGTTATCAACCTCAAAAATCACTTTTGGTTTTACATTTGCTCTGAGATCATTCAGCCTGGATAAAATAGTTTCTCTCACTTCTTCTGGAGGGTCATCGTTGATAACCACAATAGTTGGCGTAAAACCAGCCTCGTTCGCCAAAAAACGAACCACTCCTACGGCGGTAGCCGAATCAGCCACGGCGGCTATCGGTAAAGAGGTGGAAAACTGAGCGCAAACATCCCCGGCGATGTCCAATTCATAATAAGCCTGTCTTTCTTGCTGCTGAACATATTTGTTTATCCTTCTAGCCGGTAATTTCAATGCTTTTGATACTAAACGCACAAATTCGGTAGTATCTTGCGGGCCTACCGGCAGGTTGGGAAAACTCAAATAAGGAATCCCATATTTTTCTTCCAGCAATTTGGCCGGCCCTAAGCCGACCCAAGGCGAAACAACAATAGTCAATTCTGCCGAAGACATTCTCCTTACCCCTTCAAGCCCGCTGAAATCACCTATGACTTGTGTCACATCCAAACCTATGCCCCGTAAAATATTTCCTATCTTGCTCAGGTTGCCGCGCCAAAATATATCTTGGTACGGAACAAAACCAAAAACATTTACTCGTCCTTTCACTATGTCCTGTTCCTTCGTAAGCTGATTTATAAGCGATTTTAAAGTTTCTTCATATCCTAAATAAGTATTACCGGCAAATCCGCTGGAATTCACATAAGCTACCGGAACTTCTTCTTCTGTGAATCCGCGTACCACCGCTTCGATATCATCGCCGATCATTCCAGCAATACAACCATTAGCAACCATAAAAGCATCCCCGTCCATCAAATCAATAGTAGCCCTGATTTGCTGCGCCAAACGCTCTTCGCCGCCAAATACCACTTCTTTTTCCGACAAGTTAGATGAAGGCGTAATCATTCCATTGATGTAACCTATACCTTGATTACCTCCTCCTGAGCGAAACGAAAGCATCTGATTAGTTCCGCAGCCGGCACCGGCATGTATGATAGGAACGAAACGGTCAATATTCGTTATCACTGCCAGCGCTCCTCCTAAAGCGCAAGTATATTTAGGCGATTCCAGGCACTTGCTGTCTGTTTCTTTTTCTATTTTATTAGAAGTATTTTCCGCTGATCTAAGCGACATTTTTCATCCCTTCTTTTCATCGCGTCATTTCATCATTGACGGGCATAAGCTAATATGTCATCTTGTTCGTACCACCATTTTTTATAAGGCGCCGGACGCTTTTCGTGCAAAGTCTTATTCAAGGAAGGATTATTCAAAGCCCGCTGTATAATAAATCCGTAATTCAATAACCCTTTAAAAGCAAACTGATTGGATTGTATGGAAAAATCAGAACGAAACGAATGATTTCGTACATGGCTGCCGTCCCGTTTGTATAATCCCATGAACGGGCATCCGGTATATAAATCAGGCTTCATCCTGTTCAGCATATGACTTTGCTCAAAGGGCTGTACATCCGAAGCGTGTACTTCAAAATCGCCTATTTGTTCATAAACGCTTTGCAGTTCTTCCATTATGAAAGGATCTAACTCCAAAGTATTAACGGCCGCCACATTCATACCTAACTCAGCGGCAAATTTAGGAATAAACACTGCCCGGGCTTGTCCGGCAGAAACAAAAATACTCGAATCTTTCCCTTTGAACGTCTTTTTAAATTCTTCCAGCTGCGGCAATACTTGCGCCTTTTCTTCTTTTATCAGCTGTTCCACTTCTTTTTCTTTACCTGTGTATTTAGCAATATTGCGGAACCAAATTTCCGTATATTCTATCCCCAACGGCGCCGGCTCTCTGAAAAACGGCACTCCGAATTTTTCATACAGAGCGTTTTGCAAATAAAATCCGTAGGATGGACATGTCGGCGCTGTAACAGCGGCTTCAGATATTTCAAACAACTCCTCTGTGCTGGCAAAATCTGGAATAAATCTGGGTCGCAAGCCGATTTTGGTAAATAAACGGGTCAATTCCACTCTATCTGCCCAGGTTACACTGAAAGGCGCGATGATATTTACCAAATCTTTTTGCTTTTTCTTCGGCGGCTTTACTAGATATTTGACAATCGCGTGCGCTGTCGCGTCAAAAGCCGACTGCGAAATTTGTGAACGGAAACCTTCACAATGAATTGGTATCAGGCGCGCTTCAATGTCCGGCTGCATAGATTCTACTATTCCCTCAATATCGTCTCCCATCACTCCAGATGCGCAAGAAGTAGCGATAACAATAGATTTAGGATTGTAGCGCTGAACCGAAGTTTCTATTGCCTGCCGCAGTTTTTTTTCACCTCCGAACACAATATCTTGTTCCGTCAAATTACTGCTTATAATATTTAATTGAAAATTAGGCCGCTGCAATTGTATCGGCACATTACGATAAATCTCGCGGTATCCGTAAGAACCTTGTGCGCATCCGACCGGCCCGTGTATAATAAGCGCTGAATCGCGAATGGTCAAAATACGGTTTACAGTTTGGGTGAGTAAGCATTGAGAGGCTTGCTCGAACGAACGGTTATGCCATTCTAACGGATTTCCGGTGTTCACTTTGTCCAACAGTTCACTTACTTTGCCGGAATACGCTTTGATGCTTCCCATGCTGTCTTCCCGTTTAGGACTGGTGTCATTGTCTATGTTCACTTTTTTATATTCAAATTTAGCCATTAGTAAAACTTCTTTCATTTTTAAATTTTCTCCGCCGCGCTGCGCACTTCTCCTGACTGTAAGGCTAAAAGAGTTTCCCCCCATTTAGCTGCCCAATTTCTTAATTCCTCTATCCCTAACGGTTCCGGAACTTTAGATTCTGTATGGTTAGCGATTTTTTCCGCCAACTTTTTGTAAACCTGCGCCTGTTTAGAATCCGGAGCAGCCTCCACAGTAGTTTTTCCCTGCAACTCGCTTTGCGTAACCGTCACGGAACGCGGGATATATTCTACTACCTGCGTCTTTGTAACATCTACAAAATCGTCAACTATATCCTTAGCGTAAGGTTCATTTATGGAATTGGCTATAACTCCTCCCAACAGCGCGCCCCCACTATTAGAATATTTATGGATACCTTTAAATAAATTATTAGCGGCAAAAATAGCCATGAAGTCGGCTGAAGAAACTGTAAATACATGTTCCGCTATCCCTTCGCGAATCGGAACGGCGAAACCGCCGCAAACCACATCTCCCAAGACATCATAAATTACATAGTCCAGATCATATTCTTCAAATACTTTCTTTTGCTTAAAAAGCTGAACAGCCGTTATGATACCGCGCCCTGCGCATCCTACCCCCGGCGCCGGCCCTCCTGCTTCTACGCAATAGATTCCGTTAAACCCTTCAAATATCACCTCCTCAGGCTTCACCACATTTTTTTCACGCAAAGTATCCAATACTGTAGGGATATAAGTGCCACCTCTTAAAGTGTTGGTCGAATCGCTTTTAGGATCACAGCCAAATTGCATAACTTTATATCCTGCCACAGACAACGCCGCGCTTATATTTGAGGTAGTAGTAGATTTGCCTATGCCGCCTTTGCCATAAATGGCTATTTGTGTTAATTTTTTTGACATTTTTATAATTATCCTCTCCAAAAAAATGACCAGTAAAAAAGAGCAAAACTAATCTCGTCAGTTCTATCTCCAGTTTACTGGTCGATATTTATGTAAAATAAGTGTTTGAGGCAACGATCGTTATTTGATTTTTATTTTTTCATTCTTTTCAATTTGAACCACTTTGCCATCATGTATATGCAAAGTAACAGAACCAAATTTTATGCTTTCTATATAAGAACGCAACAACTCCAAGTCTTTATTGGAAATAATTTCTTTCAGATTGCTATTATTCTCCTCGTTCATTTTAATACCCCACTGCCGTTCAAAAAAACTTCCCTTATTAAAATCTTCTTTAACATTGATTTGCATTATAAAATTATCTTGTTTAATAATAGCTATAGATCCGTTTTTAACCTGAATCAAATTTTTCATAAGTATAGGAAAGTAGTAATTGCAACAATTAATAAATCTGCTGTGCGTCTTCATAATTACCTCTCCCATAATTTCCGCTAGTTCAACATACACTCGTCAAAGCAAAAACTATTCTAAATTAAATAAAGCAGTCGATAAATATCGTTCACCGGTATCAGGCAGCAGCACCACTATCACTTTGCCTTTATTTTCCGGTCTCTTAGCGATTTCCGTAGCGGCAAAAGCAGCCGCGCCCGATGAAATACCAACCAGCAATCCTTCCGTCTTGGCCAAAACACGAGCTGTTTCAAAAGCTTCCTCATTCTTGACCTTGAAAATCTCATCAATAACTTTTATATTCAGCACTGAAGGAACAAACCCGGCGCCGATCCCCTGAATTTTATGCGGCCCGGAAACTCCTTCGGACAAAACCGGAGAATCGAACGGTTCCACCGCCACAATTTGCGTTTCCGGTTTTTTCTGTTTTAAAACCTCGCCTACTCCGGTTATGGTTCCGCCGGTACCTACTCCGCCTACAAAAATATCAACTTTACCATCGGTATCGTTCCACACTTCAACAGCTGTCGTCAGCCTGTGTATCTGTGGGTTGGCCGGATTGTCAAACTGTGCGGGAATATATGAGTTAGCAGTCTCAGCTTGCAATTCGTTAGCTCTGGCTATAGCTCCTTTCATTCCATTAGCGCCCGGGGTCAGCACCAATTCCGCTCCCAGCGCTTTCAAAAGATTTCTTCTCTCAATACTCATAGTATCAGGCATAGTAAGAAGTAATTTGTAACCTTTTGCCGCCGCCACAAAAGCTAATGCGACCCCGGTATTTCCACTGGTAGGTTCAATCAAAACCGTATCTTTGTTAATGAGTCCCTTATCTTCCGCGTCTTTAATCAAAGCATATCCAATACGGTCTTTTACCGAAGACAAAGGATTAAAATACTCCAGTTTCGCAATAACTTTGGCGCCTAACTGATTTTGCTCGTTGTAATTCGACAATTCCAACAGAGGGGTGTTTCCGATTAAGTCAGTTAACTTGTTCGCGATTTTTGTTGACATACTCTTTATTCCTCCTAAATTTTTTTCTTACACAGCCACTTTCATTTTTCATACTATACCTATCTATATGATAGGTATTATGATAATAGTACTTTTGTTTTTTGTCAACACTTATTTTATTTTTAATTTGATTTTTGTGTGTTGTATAATTAATTGTCGTTATTAAGAAAGAGACAGTCAAGGGATGGCCGGCAATTTAAAACCTCGCAAATACGCGAGAGCGTATTTACAGCGCCGCTTTTATCCTGACTCAGGCTGGACATCAGTCAAGGACTCCATTTTGCGGTTTCTTTCAAATCGCGCTTTTTCATTTCTTTATTATCTTTAGGAACGATGCCGTCTTCGTGATGAAAAAGCCTTTAGCAAACCGCCACAGTTATTGTAGATTTTTCGGTATTTTTCAGGAACAAGTTTTTTTCACGCGGTAAATTAAAAACCTTAGCACAATCCCCAACTAATCGCGGCCACGAGAGTCTCGTTTCAGTTTCCTTCTTACCAATATATTCCAGGCGTTAGTTTGAAATTAATGAATAGTTACATTTGAAATAAAATGTACGGAAGTACGAAATTAAGATGAATCAGATGGTATTTTCGCGGGAGCGGCAATCATGGAGGGCAGTCCATTTGACATCATATACAATCAAAATATGTATTTTATCTCACTCACGGACTCGTCACTGGTGCGAGAGGCGATACAGCATTTCTTCAAAAAATCCAGTAAAATTACTGGTTGCAGGGCAGTAAACAGACAATATAGTTGTCTCTAAATATCTATACCAATGACATAAATAGGAACTTGAATAGCACTTTTGAAATGCGGAAGATACTTCACTACTTTTTCAAAATTTAAAGAACCCTCCCAATTATGCTTATAACTCGAAGTTAAATGTTTTTGCATTTTTTTCGTTGTTGTTATGTAAACCCCATAATCAATCAAATCTAAATTAGAATATGATGCCATTTGAAATTTTAATAGATCTATTCCAATAAAAGAAGCATGACCAAATTGCACCTCTACAGCAACACGATCTTTAGCAAAATCAAACTTACTATAAGCATTCATATTCGGCGAAACTCTTATTTGACTATCCCAATCATGTTTAGTAAACAGCTGACATAATTTTTCATTGAAGACCTTTCTATTTAATATGGATAAGTCCTTACATGCTTCATATATTATACTTTCTATTTCATTCTTCAATGTAAGCCGACTATTAAAGATTTCTTCTGAAAATCTAAATGAATATTTTTCTAAGCGTACAGACATTCTTTTAATCCCTTCACAATCTAAATTATTCATAAGAGCTATTTTGTATCTGAATACAAAATAGCTCTTCATTTTGTGCAATGTAGTGGTGCGGATGAAGGGACTCGAACCCCCACGCCTAACGGTGCCAGATCCTAAGTCTGGTGCGTCTGCCAATTCCGCCACATCCGCATATACATAATAATGCTTGCACGTCAGGTTAAAAACCATATGTACAAGCTTTTATCTAATGGAATTTTCTTTGTTTTTTAGTTAACCGTGATAAATGAGAACATTAAAAATCTAATTATTCTCGGTATCCGTTTTATTTTTTGCTCTCACAATTTTTATCAACATTTAATCAAAGTATGAATTTTAACTTGTTAAAGAAAAAACTCTTTTATTTGTGGTTTAGTATATAGCAGTATAAAAGCAAAGTCAAGTTTTTTACCCTTGATCTCAGGGAGGTTGAAGATTGCAAGTTTAATTGCCCACCATTACACTAAACTGTACATAGTATGTCGTTTATTTCCTACTGCCCTCTCGTAGCGCTTACGTTTTTTAATTTTTTCGTTAGTACCTTTTTCATGCCGCTCCATTTTATCAAGTATTATTTAAAAAGCTGCTCTTGCCGTGGACACCACGCCGCCGAACGCAAACTCATCGGATCGCCGCCACCCACGCCCGGATTTGTTATAGATTAAAACAATCCGTGATTGTAATCCACAGCGGCGCCATTATAATTAATCACCTCGCCGTTATGGTTTTTCCCGTCAAGAATGAAACCCACTATCAATTTGCCAGCTTCCTCCGCTGTTTTTGCATGTTCGCCCGTAATATTACCGTTTAGGTCTGTTGTCGTTGGGCCGGGCATGATGGAAAAAATTTCCACAAACTTGCCTTTTTCCGTGAAGTTCTGTGCCAAACTTTGCGCCATCACATTAAAGGCGGCCTTGCTGGTTTTATAGGCAAACGGGTTGAAGTGAGGCAACCTGCCAATCGGTATCGCGATATTCACAATGCGCCCGTTATTCTTTTCAAGCGTTGGGAGCAGGCAGCGCGTCAGCTCAAAAGGCCCGAAAAAATTTGTTTCCATGACGTCCCTAAGCTCACCGGCCGTGAATTCATATCCCGGCTTGTGCATATCTCCCGGGATTGCCGCGTTATTGATGAGCATGGAAAGGCCGGTGTGCCGCGATTCTATCAAATTGACCGCTGCCGAAATGGTTTCTGAGTCCTGTAAATCAATATTCAAATATTCCGCTTCAATGCCTTCCCCGGTAAGTTCGTGAACCGCCGCAAGACCGCGGTCATCGTTTCGCGCCCCCACCAGAACATTCCATCCGTTTTTCCCCATTTGACGGGCAATCTGTTTGCCGATGCCCTTATTTGCTCCTGTGATGAAAACTTTTCTTGCCACGCGGTTACCTCCATTTACTCGCCATAATTTAAAGGCATATTCATTAATTCTATTTGGATTTCCCTTTCCTTTTTTACTTCATCCAAGTTATTCGGATACATTGTATTTATTAACTTCACCGCATAATCAGAAGCCCATAAGGCATGATTTTTTACATGAGGGGTACTTGCTATTTGGGCCATAACTCTATAAATTTTTTCCTTTATTGGATCTTTTTCATCACGAGCCAGATCAAGAAGTTTTCCCGCGGCGTTTCTCGCGATTTGAAATTTGGCAAAACCTTTTCCTGTTTCTCCGTCTAGCCATCTTTTATTTATGGCAAAACTTTCCCTTATTTCATCACAAGGTTCAGTATCAGTCATTTCTAAAATATGATGACCTAATAATAAACTATATTTTACCATTTCTTTATGGCCTTTGCTGTTAAATATGTTCTCAAGCTCAATTCTTAGATCGGGTATATCATCAATTTTTCTAAATATTCCAGCATAATTAATTTTTTTTATGTCGTTTAAATTCTCGTTTGCTTTTCCATTCATTTCCATCCTCCATTGATACACATTCCACTATACCATTATGAACGTTTTTTTACGCATTATCAATGGTTCATTTGAATGAATGTTGAGTTTATATTGGGCGCATCCGGCGCAGGCGCCGGACCGGGCTTTCCGGG
>JAISDD010000103.1 GCA_031265005.1 Syntrophomonadaceae bacterium
TTCAGCAGTACCAAGATCAAAAAAGCCGGGGTCATAGCGGTGATCCACGCAGCTTCGTCAGTACAGTTTCTGGAGCAGAAGATCCGCACCGAATTATATTCCAAAGGACTGGTAGCCAGATTCAGCTTTGACGACATAGCTGGACAGAGTCCTTTGTTGCTGCAGACTATTCAGAAAGCAAGGTCCTTTTCAAAATCTGACGCTACGGTTCTGCTTACGGGTGAGAGCGGGACGGGCAAGGAATTGTTTGTACACAGCATTCATCAGGCCAGTTCTCGCCGTAACGGCCCCTTTGTGGCCATTAACAGCGCCTCGCTGCCGGAGCACTTGCTGGAAAGTGAGCTCTTTGGCTATGAAGAAGGCGCTTTCACCGGCGCCCGTAAGGGTGGAAAGCTTGGGTTTTTTGAACTGGCTCACAATGGTACGCTGTTTTTAGACGAGATTTCTGAGATTACGCCGCGCATCCAGACCAGCCTGCTGAGAGTTTTGCAGACCAAACAAGTAATCCGTATCGGCGGGTCGCAGGTCATACCGGTGGACGTCAGAATCATCGCGGCGGTTAACAAAAACCTTAAAGAACTGGTCAAAAAAGGTGAATTTCGCCAGGATCTATTCTACCGGCTCAATATTTTAGGCCTGAACATACCTCCGCTCAGAGAAAGGCTCATCGACATACCTTTTTTGGCGCGCCTGTTTCAACAAAATATAGCCGACCACTACTCTAAAAGTGTAATCCCGTTTTCCGAACGCGTGTACTTGGCCTTCCAGTCCTACAAATGGCCGGGCAATATCCGTGAGCTGGAAAATCTGGTAGAAAAATATGTGGTGATCTGTGATGATACATATACCTTAGAAACTGCGGAAGAATTAGCCTTTAGCCTGCTTAGGGAAGACCTGGAAGGTGAAAGCGATCCAGCCAAACCCACCTTGACTATACCAATCGCCAGCCTTCAGGAAATGGAAAATAGTATATTATCGCAAATGGAACAGCTGATTAATGACAAAAACCACTTGGCTCAGATGCTGGATGTCAGCCGCTCCACCTTATGGCGCAAGCTGAAACAGGCTTGCGAAAATGATCCAAGCCGGGAGATTGTAAATTAGGTTACATAATCTACAGGGTGAGCCAAGCGAGGGATCTATTCCATTGCATCAATTTTCCACTGCGCACAACCAACGCTTTGAAAGGATGTTTATTATGACGGGCGGCGGCAGGAATAAAAAAGGTGAGCGTTTAACCCAGCTTAATAATTAATAATAAACCAAAGCTTTTATATTCAAGAGCTGATTAAAAAGTAAGAAAATACGACGAGCCCTAATATGATTCGGTAATAGCCGAAAGCCTTAAAATCATGTTTTTGGATATAGCCGATAAGAAATTTAATGGCTAAGACCGAAACGATGAACGCGGTTATCAGGCCCGTAAACAAAATAGTGATTTCCAAACTGCTGAAATGCAGTCCGAATTTGAAAAGTTTCAGCGCGCTGGCTCCGAACATGACAGGTATGGCCAGAAAAAACGAAAATTCCGCTGCTACGGCTCGGGAAGTGCCTATGAGCATAGCGCCTAGGATGGTAGCTCCTGAACGCGAAGTGCCGGGGATGAGAGCTAATAATTGGAAAACGCCGATAATAAGGGCGGTTTTATAAGACATATCGTTGAAATTTTTTATTGAAAATGATTTATGGCGGTTTTTATTTTCCATGATAATAAACAAAAACCCGTAAAAAACCAAAGTTATGGACACCGTAACATAGTTATAAAAGGTTTTATCTAAAATATCGTCGAACAAAAAGCCGATTATTCCGGCCGGAACGCAAGCGATTAAAACTTTGAACCATATTTCGTAAGTTTCTCTTTTCTGTAAAACGCTTTTCTTTCTGGAAAAAGGATTGAGCTTGTGAAAATATAAAAACACTACCGCCAATATAGCTCCCAACTGGATTACCACCAAGAACATTTCCATAAAAAGCGCGCTCATGTTAAGCCGGATAAATTCGTTAGCTAAAATCATATGACCGGTGCTGCTTATAGGCAGCCATTCGGTAACTCCTTCGATAATCCCTATAATAACCGCTTTTATAATTTCTACAAAATCCATAACATTTCCCCTGTCGTTTAATTGAATTGCATCTGCCGGTAATTTTGCGGTGAAAATTCGCCGCGAAATTTCTCCGTACCTAATTATAGTCATGAAAGAAATAATTTATAATGACGTTATGCCAAACGCACTGATTAACAAGGGTATTATACTCTCTTCCGGCCAAATCAGCAAGGGTAAGATTGACCTTATGAACGGGGCTGTCATCCTGCCGTTTATTCTTTCCTTTGCTTTTTAATTTTCAGCCTGGTCTTGTTTTTTCAGCAGTATAAGTCCAATAACAACGCCAGCGGCAGACAACGCTATTAAGGCAATATATAGCGTAATATAGCTGTGAATTATGAATCTGAACCCGTACAGCGGGGTTATAAACAGTAGGCCGAGATAGCCCATAGACGTTAATATTACGCTGGAAATCATATTTAATGAAATGCCGAAACCTAGCAGGCCCGCGATAGTACAAATCGAAGCGAACAAGGTGAAGAAGATTATAAATCTCCGGTTACGGCGGTTAATGACCACAAGCGCAATCCATACCAAGAGGTAAGCAAGGCTCACAAAGAGAGAGGAAAGAGCGCCGTTACCCCACATCATATCCTCAAAATTCAAAATGTCGCAAACGGCAACATTGGCTATTGAGATTGCGATCCATGTCCATAACGGCCATCGTGATTTTAACGCCACTACTGTTACTCCTATTTTTTTAATACTAATCCGCATTAAATATGTTCCCTTAAAGCGGATTAGTACATACTATCTTGTGCCCCGCAGGGGTATTTTCCTTAGCCGCAGGCAAATATTTGTCTGCGTTTTTAATAGAGAATAGTATAACTATCTCAATCGACGCTCCACGTTATAGCGAATTCTCCATCAGTCGCTTTGGATAATTCCAAGGCGAGAGTATATATGGTCTTTTCTGAGGGCGTGAATGTTTTAGCGCCGCTGTCGCTTGCTTTAGCGGTAAACAATGTTTCGTGGTCCTTCGCAACATTAAAAACGATACTTCCGTCTTCTGATTTAAGGCTGTAGTCAATGGTAAGCGTTTGATGCGCTTCAACCGTGATATCTTTAGTTTTTGCGCCGCTGTACTCCCGGAAAGTAGCGCTCAACTGCGTGGGAGTGTTGTTTTCCACAACCCCTATTTGCACGGTAATCCCGCTTGAACCCGCGCCGCCGCAAGCCGTGAGCCACATACATACTGTGGCTAACATCATGAATGCAGCCGTGCCAAAAATGATATTACGTTTCATGATCCTTCTCCTTAATTATTGTTGTTTAAGCCGTTGCGCTTTAGCGCGGATAAGGGCGAAGACAGGTCTGCAATTCGATGCTTATGCCTGGCGAAAAACTGTCCGCTTCCAGCTTTTAAGCGCGTCTACCATCTTTCGCGGCAACAGGCCCATTATCAGGAAACAGATGCCTATACCCGCCAGAAGCCCTGACAGGAAAGGAATATCGGCGAACTGATTTATTAAATTCATTGCCACAACGCAAAGAAGCCCGATTTTTATTGTTAGTTTCAAATCAAACACCCCCGTTTCACCCAATTATTATAGCATGATTCCAACGCGAATTGCGAAGAAATCACGGATAAATCCACGAAAACATTCAAGCTCCTTGGCGGCCAGACGCCGCTGCCGGAAGGCTTTTCAGATAGATAAACGCGACGACAGCGTTCATTTTGCATTTCGTTTGACAAAACCCGCAGTAAATTTAGCTTTGCCGCGGTCAGTGCAGCGCCCGAAAATGCGTGATACCAGCGCACGCCGGTAAGGTTGGGGCAATTGAATATACTTTAATGCAATGGTATAATTCAGTTGATTTGTACTGTCAGGAGCGATAAAAAAATGTACAAAAACGGCGGTAAAATAATGTATCGATAGTAGATAACGGCCCTGCGGCTTGCCGTTGTGAATAGAGGGGGCGGCGCTTTATGAAAGGTTTGTTTTCACAGGTAAAAAACCGATATTTTGACCCCAACCTTGACCTGCGCGTACAGGCTTTCAATCTGCTTGCCTGCGGCGGGATGGTGGCGGGCGTCGTAGCCGCGGTCACATCGCTCGTCACGGGAATAGCCGTGAATGTCATCGCCAATCTGTCCATGTCCGTGTTGGCTTTTTATTTTGTGTACAGAGCCGGGAAAAAGAATAACTACCGGTTTTATTACCGGCTCACCGTCATCATCGTGTTTATCGCGGCTTTCCCCTATATGTTTTTTACAGGAGGCGGCTATCATAGCAGTATGCCCTGCTACTTTCTCTTTGCTTTCGTTTTTACGGCTCTCATGCTGGATGGGATCGATAGGATCATCGCTATAACGGCCGAGTTTATCATTTATACCGGCGCTTGCCTGATCGCGTACTTTCGGCCTGACACCGTAAGGAGTTTAGCCACGGAAGCAGACTTCGCCATTGATATGATTTCGGGCATTATTGTAACAAGCGCGTTATTATTGATGGTCATCCTGCTGTATATCCGCATTTACAACGACCGGCAAGAGCGGCTTATGGAATTGGACCAGCTGAAAACCGAGTTTTACCAGGATATGCACCATGAGATGAAAACGCCGC
>JAISDD010000116.1 GCA_031265005.1 Syntrophomonadaceae bacterium
CTTTTCGGCTTTAAATTCGTTGTATAATTTTTCTTCTTTGCTCAAAGAACGCTCGCGTACAGTGTGTATATTTATGTTATTCGCGCTTACGCCGAACAAAGGATTATCTTTAAGAATGATGTGCGCCTTAGTGTTCCACGACGCCCACTCACCGGCGGAAAGCACGGAAGGAACAAGCTCAACCTTTACGCGCTTAATATCGCAAAAATTATCAAAACTTTTAATTATAATTTTTAGCGCCCATTCGGGGTCGGTTTTTACCTTTTCGCGCAGCTTTTCTTTGCTCATAGTCGCTTTCAATACCCAGATATGGTTTTTTTCCAGCGTTTGCAGCGCGTCAACCGCCATTTTAAGAGACATGCTGTGCGAGCGTTTTTTTGAAAAATCTATGACAATATCATCACCGTCTACTTTCGCGATTCGTCCTACGCCCCAAGTTCTGTGATATACAAAATTTCCTTTGTCAAACGCGATATGTTTTTCAAAATCTAAAATCGCTTCATGCACGTTACGCCAGTTCTGCGTAAGATTTGATACTTTAATATATTCTTCCAGTTGACTATGATGCGCATACTTTTGCCTGAAACACTCTGTTATTTCTTTTCGTGAAAAAACGTCGCGTTCATCATAGTTCAGTATCAATTTTAGTATAGTGATTGACGTGTTAAAGTCGCCGCGTTTTTTCAGCGAATTGTATACATCGTTAAGCAGCGATACCGCCTTATCCGTACTGATGTTTTTTGCGACTTTATTTTGAACAGAGAGAAAAAAATCTATGTCTTCAGGGTGATAATCCAGCAGTTTAAGCCATATTTCCCGCACATTCGTAAACAATTGTTTGTTAATATACCGGTGCAGCGCCTTTTTAAAATAATCTGTCGCCTCATCAATTTCAGACTGTTTTTCGGCGCGCTCCGCGAGCAGTTTAGCAATGTCCGCTTCGTCAGTATCTATTTTTACAAGACGTTTCCATACATCAAACAGCTTTTCTTCTTCGTTGTCATCTTTGTAACACTCACCCAAAGTACGCAGCGCGAATTTTGATTCGCCGTATTCCAGTATACGTTCACAAAGATACTTTACTATATTTAATTTATGATTATCAACAAAAATACCGGCAAGATTAACGAGAGCGGCATCATCAATTATATTCTGGGAAAGCGAGATCATACCAGAAAAATAAATCGCTATGATACTGTTCTTTGAATGACTAAGATGTTCATCGCAGATATTTTTTACATCATTTAGGACGCGATCTTTCTTTGCGCTGTCCAGCACAGAGTCAAGGTCTTTAAACCGGTCAATAGAGTAATTACTGAGCGTAGCGCGTGTAAACTTTTCCTCGTTCAACATATTTTGCACATCTTTAAGAAGTGTTTCTGACATTTTAATCCTGCCTTTCCTTTCCTAACACATATACCGTTCAAAAATGAGCGGCTTAATAATTTTTATTTTTAATTTAATTTCGTCAATTAAAGCGCCGCTGTTATCCTTACCTTCGTAATGATCTATCAGCCGCAGATATTTATTCAACAAAGACGGCGTTAAAATATTTTCCTCCTTGGGACTGCCGCGCAGCTTGCTTTCTAAATCAAAAATCCGCTGTTTCAGCCTGCCCAACTCGGCAAGTTTAAGCTCCCGTTTTACCGTAAATACACCCAATAAAGCGCCATAAACCGGAAGCCATTCCTGTAACTCCGCCCCCGAGTAACCCATTTCCGAAACGCGCTTTACCAACGAAATTATAAGACCGGATTCCAAATTATCCAAATCGACACGCTGCGGGTCTATAAAAAAAGCCTCGCGGAACAGAGCCTTTGCGGCTTTAGTATCGCCCAGAAGCGCATAAATATCAGCCAAAATTGATACGGTAGCGGCATCCTCCTGTTTGAACCGGGCGGCTTGTTTAATATAATTTAACGCCTCTTCATAGCAGCCAATGCCCTTATAGCATCGTCCAATCCGCTCTAAAAGTTCCGGATCGTGCCGCAGAATCCCATCGGCAAGAGCATCCTCATAGTTTTGAAGCGCAAGAGAGTATACAAAATGCTTGATCGCATACTGGCATCTGTCATACGCTCTTCCAACACGCTCAAGAAAACTGTAATAACTCTTCCACTGGGAAAGCAGAAAACTGCCCCTGCTATAGGGGTCGCAAGCGCCGCCGGCATTGTCTAGGTTCTTTATTCGGTCCAGCCACCAGTTAAGGCACTTTAACGCATAAAGCGCTTCCCGCTGCGTATAATCCGCGCGTAAAGCCTGTTCTAATTTTCCAAGAGCTTCTTCCGGATTAGTCTCCTTCAATTTTTCGTAGGCTTCCTGGATGAGGCTCCGGGCTAAAATTTCCGCATCCGTGTTTTCCATAAGTTTCATGAAAGCGAATTTATCACTTCCGTCCCCATCTTCAATTATAGCGATTGCCCTGTTTTTTACAAGAGGGCGCGAATGCCCGCGAGCTTTACGCTTCCAAGCGGCAAATGGCGTTCGCTGTCCTCGTTGCTGACTCCGCGGCGGGATTGGAAACCTTACAACCAGCCTTTTCAAGACGCGTTTCATCAAGAAACCGCTTTGCTTTTCTTATCGCTGAAATCCCGGCCGGATGCCCCGCATCTTCACCACCGCCCGCGTTTTGGCGGACAGATATATGCTTGAATACACTCCCGCAATGTTACAAACTATAAACTACTATTTTTATTTAGGAGAAATCATGAGCAGTTCGATCAGTATAATTTTTGCGTTTGCGATCTACCTTGCCGCGATGCTTGCCATAGGCTGGCGTACTTCAAAAAAAACATCCGATGCCAAGGATTTTTTTATTGGGGCGCGTGGTACAGGGCCGTGGATAACGGCTTTAAGCGCGGAAGCCTCGGATATGTCAGGCTGGCTTCTGATGGGCTTGCCCGGGGTAGCATACCTGGGCGGTATGAAGGAGGCTTTCTGGACGGCGGTAGGGCTTACCATAGGCACCTATTTGAACTGGTTTTTTGTGGCAAAGCGGCTTCGCAAGTATACGATACACGCGGGGGACGCCATAACCATACCGGAATTCTTTACGAACCGCTTCAAAGATAAATCACGCCTGCTTGCGCTTGTGTCCGTCATATTTATACTCATATTTTTTACAATTTACACGGCTTCCGGCTTCATGGCTTGCGCGGATCTATTCAGCTCTGTTTTTGGCATGGATTATTTTTACGCATTGTTACTGGGCGCCTTCATTGTGCTAGCGTACACGGTGATGGGTGGTTACCTTGCGGTATGCTCGACAGACTTTGTACAGGGCAGCTTAATGTTTGCCGCGCTTTTAATAACAGCCATTATAGGTATTTTAAGCATGGGCGGTGTTTCCGGCGTTGTAGACAAGGTAGGGATAGATGCGCTAAATCCTTTCCACAACAATCCTGAGCAGCCATTCGGCGCTATGGATATAATCTCCGCCCTTTCGTGGGGGCTTGGCTACTTTGGGATGCCCCATATACTAGTGCGCTTCATGGGGCTGCGCTCTAACCATGACGTAAAGGCTTCCAGAAGAATCGCTATGGTCTGGGTAGTATTCGCGTTTTTAGGGGCGCTGCTAGTGGGCGTTTTAGGCAGGGGCTATCTGGCGTCGCCATTGGCCGAGGGCGCGCATGAAACGGTCTTTATAGTAACACTAATGCAGATGTATCCCGCGTTTATTGCCGGACTGTTTCTTTGCGGAATACTCGCCGCCGCGATGAGTACCGCGGACTCGCAGCTTTTGGTAGCGGCCTCTGCCTTTTCCCGCGATATCTACATGGGTTTTCTTAACAAAAAGGCGGACGAAAAGCAAATGCTGCTTATGAGCCGCTTCGTCGTATTCGCGGTGGCGGCAATCGCTATTTTTTTAGCTTCGAACAGGAATAGCTCCATATTCAACATGGTAAGCTACGCTTGGGCCGGTTTTGGCGCGACATTTGGTCCCCTAGTCCTGCTGTCGCTGTTCTGGAAGAAAGTAACGCGGAACGGGGCTCTCGCGGGATTGATAGTCGGCGGCATAACGGTAATCGTCTGGAAGCATCTTCATGGCGGCATATTCGAACTGTATGAACTGGCTCCCGGGTTTGCCGCCTGCCTGATTATAGCCGTACTGGTGAGCCTGCTGGATACGCGCAATGACCCGGAAGTCGAGGCGGAGTACGAGGCTTATACAAAGCTGGGGGATTGAAGGGGGAAGCGCATAGCCCCAAAGTGTCAAAACTTTAGGGCTATGGCAAACCTTTTTGCCGCGGCGCGGTTGCTGAATATGTTGCCGGTCCTTCGCTTATGTATTGCCGCATTTGATGAGTAATTGGGTCTAATACCCCGCCAACTGGCGCGCCAGTTGGCAGCCTTTTGGGGGAAACTGGCATTTTGGCTAAAAATGACTGGATTATTAGGTTTTGCGTTATGGGAAATCACTCCGCATCACGCAATAAGCCTGTAATTTGATAAAAATTTGCCACGAAAAGATGTGTATAACCGGTAGGGGCGGGGAGGTTCATTCAATTATTCTTCAATGGTCGCTTTTTTCCCAAAAGTTATAAAATCATCAGTTAAATACCAATGCCCGGCAATAATAATTTCTGCCCCATTGTCCAAAAAGTCCATAATATAACCTTGTTGCTTGCCGTCTTCTGTCCAATTAAAAGTATAACGATACATTTCAGCAGATTTATCAAAAGTCCAATTTCCTGTATTCACTGTACCGTTTACGGTATATTCCAGATTTCCATCTTCATTCAATAGAAAACTGTATGCGCCTATTTCATCGGTACCAATCAGGTTCTTCCCAACAACATCAATTGGATCTAATAATCTATACTGGCTATTAGAATGTTGCGCTGCTTGCCTGTTGCCAGTATATGACGTTGTTGTAAAACACCCCATAATCATAAACATGACAAAAATCAAACCTAAAAATACAAATTTGTTCTTCATAAGAAACCTCCAACTAAATACTTTTATATTTGTATCACAGTATCTTTTTTAATGCCATAGCAAAAATCCTTAATTTAATGAACCTCCCCGCCGCAGAGGCGCAAACAAGTTTGCGGCGCAAACTCGTCTACTACCATTTTTTGTTGGCGTTGCCAAATCTAACCGCCCTAAAGGGCGGAGTATTAGACCCCGCTGCGAATAAATTAGAGTTGTTGAACAAGTCCATTGTTTCCACTACGCCGCATGGACGGGGCGCTTCATTAAAACAAAGGCTCTTGCCTAGCATCTCATAACAAAGGATAATAAATATCCGTTGAAATGAGGTGTAAAGTGTTAAAATACAGCAGGTTAAGCCCTCAAAAGGTCAAAAAGATAC
>JAISDD010000144.1 GCA_031265005.1 Syntrophomonadaceae bacterium
GCCGGAAATTATCTCTTCTTGAATATCCAGAGCAGCCAAGCTGGTTTGTATTCCTTCTGCCACTTCAGCTATATCGGCTTCTTTATCCTCAATGCCGCTTTCTTCTGCCTGCTCCAGCACATCTTTACATTCACAGGGTTTTTCGGAATCCTGCTTGCCGGACAGCGCCTCCGCCTGAAGCGGGGTTTCCTCTCCCTCAATTCCTGAAACGTCTGTCTCTATTTTGGTTATTAATGAATCTTCTTTTGGTTCTAACTGTAAAGGCGCTTTAGCTTCTTCAGGCTGAACTTTTACTTCTATGTTTTCCTCTTTAATATCCAGTGAAGGCTCTTGCTCAGTCTTATTTTCTTCCATCAGCATACTTTCGGTTTTTTCCGCATCTTCACTTATTTGCGCAAATGGTTTGTCTGCTTTGTCTAAAGCTGCCGCGTCTGCATTAACTGTTGAAACATATTCTTTCTCCGCAATAATCTCGGCAACCGCTTCGTCAATTATTTGCTCTATTTCTTTATCCGGCTCATAATCCTGATCTTGGGATTGGGGCGAAATGTTTACTTTATCATCACTTGACAAAGTTCCTGTAATTTCGGTTTTGTTGATAAACTCCGGTTCGCTTGTCCGTAACTCTTGTTTGAGTGAAACATTTTCATCAATAGCGGCAACCACCGTACTATCAGCAGTTACTTCTATCGCCTGGCGCGCGTCTTCTTCGCCCTCTTCCGCCATTTTCTTGTTGTAAGCTATGAGTCTGTCCGTAGCAACAACAACAATTAAAATTATCGCATCATATAAAATGATTACCGAGCGTATCGACAACCGCAAAGATACGTAAGGAAATGAGGCCGCCAAAATATATGTTAAAATTGTATTTATTACAGCGATTTTCCAAAAATTCCGCTTTTTCCTTAAAAGCACAAACCATGCGCCCAGCAGAATTATGGTAACAATCGCTAACGCTATTTGGTATTGCAAGTCATTTCCCCCAAAACAGTACAAACTTATTACAAAATTACAAATAAACTAGCGTAATTAACTTATATCTGGATGTAGTTAAGATAGTTCGACAATATTTTTTTAAATTCCTTTATCCCTTAATATAAATAAAAAAACATTACCCTACCTATGCTGTTTATCGTTTATTTTTTTAAATTTCATCATACTTCTTTTGCAGCTCTTTCAGCCATAGCTTACTGTCTTTGACTGCTTTTATCACATTGAATGAAGCGGTTCCGCCCGCTACTTTACGGCGGTCTAAACATTCTTTAGTTTCAATATATTTATAGATATCTTCTTCTATTAACGATGAAAATTCTTTGTATACTTGCAGCTCTATATCATTCAAAGAAATATTACGCTGCAAACAATAAAGCACCGCTTGCCCTACAATCTCATGCGCAGTTCTGAACGCCACTCCCTTATTAACCAGATAATCCGCGAAATCAGTAGCATTAGTAAATCCCTGTTCAGCAGCGTTACTCATGTTTTCAGCGTGAAAAGAAGCTGTTTTCAACATCGGGATAAATACCGTCAAACATTTATTAACTGTATCCACAGCATCAAACAAAGCTTCTTTATCTTCCTGCATATCCTTGTTATACGCTAACGGCAATCCTTTCATAATTACCAATAAGTTTATCAAGTCTCCATAAACTCTCCCGGTTTTCCCTCTTATCAACTCTGCCAGGTCAGGGTTTTTTTTCTGCGGCATTATACTTGAGCCTGTTGTATAGGCGTCGTCTAACTCTATAAAAGCAAATTCCTCTGTAGACCAAAGTACTATCTCTTCGGTCCATCTGGACAAATGCATCATCAATATAGACGCCCAACTGCAAAATTCTATCGCAAAATCCCTATCACTAACTGCATCCAAACTATTTCTGGTTATACACTCGAAATTCAACGCTTCTTTAACATATTCCCTATCCAGGTCAAATCCGGTTCCGGCTAAAGCGCCTGCTCCCAAAGGCATATAGTTTATCCGCTTATAACAATCATTCAGCCTTTCCAAGTCACGCCGCAGCATTTCAAAATAAGCCATAAGATAATGGCCTAAACTTATCGGCTGCGCTTTTTGCAAATGAGTATAGCCCGGCATAATCGTTTCCGCATGTTCATATGCTAACGCCAGTATGGTTTCCATTAAATCAAGCAATAAAAAATATATTTTTTTTATTTCCTCGCGCATATACATGCGGATGTCTAAGGCAACTTGGTCGTTTCTGCTGCGTCCGGTATGAAGCTTTTTTCCTGTCTCCCCTATCTTATCAATGAGAAAAGTCTCTATATTCATATGCACGTCTTCGGCAGCTTCAGTAAATATCAACCGGCCAGCTTCCAACTCGCGCAATATTTCTTCTAAAGCGTTAATTATACACTCCTTTTCCCGCGGAGTAATAATTCCCTGCTTCCCCAACATGTCCGCATGAGCTATGCTGCCCATGATATCTTGTTTATACATACGTCCGTCTATGGCAATGGAGGAATTGAACTCTTCCGTTAAACGGTTACTGTCTTTCGTAAATCTGCCGCCCCAAAGCTTCATTCCCACTTTAGCTCCTTTATTTTTCTAGTTATCCTTTCTCTTAGTATATAACTTTGTCGAAAAAATTGCATTGGGTCTTGAAGTTAATTCTTTCTGTATATGAGCAAATACGAATATAATTGTTACTTTGGCAAAAATCTTAG
>JAISDD010000205.1 GCA_031265005.1 Syntrophomonadaceae bacterium
TACACTGAAAACATCGTGGGGCCGATAGAATATTTTGAAGATATCGACGCCGCGCTGGAAGAGGACGTAGGATATTCTATGCCGTCTCCGGAAGAAGCCGATGCTGTTTTCGGCGCTTATAATCAGCGGATGTGGCAAGACTGAGTGAGGGTTAATTTACCGATAATAAAATAAAGAGCGCTGACTACTTTATTTTTATTTTAAAACAGGTATTGATTTTGATAAAATAATATGTTATAAAGTACAAAGAACAAAGGAGTTTAAGCCTTGTGTTTACAAACGCAAGCGCTTGACTCCTTTTTTTATTTTAATTTTTTAGTATAGGAGGGAGTAATATGATCGATTCAGGAGACACTGCTTTTGTATTGGTATCTGCGGCGTTAGTTTTCATAATGACGCCGGGACTGGCTCTTTTTTATGGAGGATTGGGGCGCAGGAAAAACATGGTGAATAATGTTATGGCTTCAACTTTTATAATGGGACTGGCTATGGTTATGTGGATTTTATGCGGTTATTCTTTGGCTTTCGGAGGAAACACCGGCGGGATTATTGGGACATTAAATAATATAGGGCTAAATGGTATAAATATGTCCGACCCGTCAGCCTACGCTGATAATTTGCCGTCATTGGCGTTTGTAGGTTTTCAAATGATGTTCGCGGTTATAACTCCAGCCTTGATTACAGGATCTGTCGCGGGCCGTATGCGTTTCAAAGCTTTATTTATTTTTATAGCTTTATGGTCCATAGTAGTATATTATCCTATGGCGCATATGGTTTGGGGAGAAGGCGGATTGCTGGGCGGAGGCTGGCTTAATTCGGTGGATTTCGCGGGCGGTAATGTCGTTCATATCAGTTCTGGGGTATCAGGGTTAGTCCTTTGTATAATTTTAGGACGGCGTATTGGCTATGAAAACGTATCTTACAGGATCCATCATGTGCCTTTCGTAGCTTTGGGAATGGCTCTTCTGTGGTTCGGATGGTTTGGTTTCAACGCTGGAAGCGCGTTAGGGGCGAACGATCTGGCGGCGCACGCTTTTGTCACTACCGCTATTTCAGCGGCGGCTGCTTTGCTTTCGTGGATGGTTATCGACACGATCAAGCATAAAAAGACTACATTGATCGGCGCCTGTACAGGCGTTATAATTGGCCTGGTAGCGATTACTCCCGGTGCTGGCTTCGTTCCGGTCTGGGCTTCTATGATTATAGGTTTTGTTGCCAGCCCGGTTTGTTACATAGGTATTTCATTAGTTAAGAGAACTTTAAAAATAGATGACGCTCTTGATACATTTGGATGTCATGGTATAGGAGGTATGTGGGGAGGCGTAGCGACAGGTCTTTTTGCCGACCCTAACGTCAGCGGAGTGGCAGGATTATTATTTGGAGATGCTCACCAATTTGCGGCTCAGCTCATCAGTATTGTTATAACTATTATAGTAGCGACGGTTGGAACTTTAATTTGCGTAGGTATTACCAGGCTGTTCACGCAGTTACGGGTTGAACGCCGAGATGAATTAATGGGGATGGATGTGTCTCAGCATGGCGAAACTGCCTACCCGTCCTTTAATGGGTTGGATTAGATTAAGAGAGGAGAATATAACCATGATAAAAATAGAAGCTATAATACGCGAAGAAAAAATGGAAGACGTTAAAGAAGCCTTATCAGAAATTGAAGTGAACGGTATAACTGTATATCAAGTTATGGGCTGCGGAATGCAAAAAGGATATAAAGAAGTAATTCGCGGTTCGGAAATTTTAGTTACTATGTTACCTAAAATAAAATTTGAAATAGTAGTTTCTAATGAAGAATGGGCGGAAAAAACTATAGAAGCTATAAAAAAGGCTGCTTATACAGGTAATTTCGGAGACGGCAAAATATTTACCTATGATTTGGCAAGCGTGGTAAGAATCCGCACGGGGGAAACTGGTGCTGACGCTATAAACTAATTTGCCGTTTCGGGGCAGCGCTGATAATGTGCAATAAAATTTGATTTTAGAGATTTGATTACATCCAGACTGGAATTTTTCCGGATTGGATGTAATCTACATTTTTAGGTTAATTTGTATTATTATTTCCGGTAAGTAAAAATTTTTTAAGAGCTGAATTTTATAAAATGACATAATCGCAGCATTGTAACCACAGATTGTTCACGGGTGTAGAATCCTTGGGGATCAAATATATTTTCACTGGTGCCGCTCATGACATAAACTTTATCGACCGGATCTAAGCAAGCGGTGATATAAGCGACTGCTTCCACAGCCCAATAAGATATTGAGGAAACATCGGTAAAAGTTTGGTTATGAGCGTCGCTGGCTGTTGTGCCAAACAGCTCGCCTAAACGATGTAACATAACGGCGGCTTGTTCACGGGTAATAAAGCCGTTCGGATTGAAACGACGGTTGCTTATTCCTTCGGTGATACCATAAATATTGGCCAGCAAGACACTTTCCGATTTAGTATCCTCAAAACGATCCGGGTTTAAAGAAAAGCCGTCTTCTATAAGCTCGTTTTTTAAGTCTTCTATGCTTTTTCCGGTTAATAGCGATATAAAATTAATCGCCAAGGTACAGAATTCTTCCCTGGTAATTCTGTTTTGCAGCGACGAGGTCAGGTTATCAGGTATTAATCCTTCCGTGTAAGCTTGCTGAATGCTGGCTTCTGCCCAAGGAGACGCTCCGCCGCCGGCTAAAATATCTAATGTTCCGCCATCAGGAATATTTTCTTCAGAGTAGTCTTGTATCAGATGGTCAATAGAAAAGGCTTCTAGAGAAGCGTCAAAATAGCGGCGATTTCTCAGGCCGTTGCTATCGATTATGACGCCGTTTTCAAAAGCGTTGGCGCTGTCCCAAGTGGTGTCTATTATTACCCAGCGGTTATTTAAAAAAGCTTCGTTCCAAGTATGGTTAATTTCATTGCCGGACAGGACATTGTCAGTCCAGACTGAACCGCCGGTAATCCCTAAAGCATAGCCGTGAATAAGTTTAGCCGGTATTCCCTGCGCCCTGAGCAGTGCGGCAGTTAGCGCAGCGTATCCTTCACATACGCTGCGGCCGGTCTTGAGCGTATTCAGAGCGGAAGTATCAGTATCGGAGCTTAAATTGGAGAAGGAATCGAAGTCGTACCAAATATTGTTACAAACCCAATCATGTATAGCCACAGCTTTTTCATAAGGATCATTCAACCCACCGGCTATTTGCTCAGCTAAAGCGTATATTTCGGGAGCTTTGCTCTGAATATTTGCGGATGGCAATGTGTAAAAAGCCAGAGCGTTGCTGTCGGTGCGTTTAGAATGAAAAATATTACTGTTAATAGCAAACGTCGGCGCAATATTGAAAGACCATTTGCCAGCCGATCGGTTCAAGGGAATATCGTGTTTATACACCACAGATGAATAAGTATTGGATTCGCCATTATTGGTATATATTCCCAAATAATAAAGGCCGTCCGTCAAGTAATCTATGGAAAATTCAGCGACCAAATGTTCGCCTTGCCATTTACGTTTAGATACTTTTTTGTAGACTTCATTGTCATTAGAATCTCGTAAAATAAGCATTATAGAAGTGTATATTTGCTCAGACGGAACGAAAATAGTTATCAGATCGTTGTTAGCTTTGATTTCCAATCCTAGTTCAGAGTTATATGACAGCTTTAAAGAGGGTATATCTTCCTGGGTGTAGGCCGTTTGTTCCATAATTTTTACGGTATTGCTATTACCCAAGGGAAACCAGGAGGTTTCACAAGCCATAACCACAATTAAAAAAGCAGATAAAAAAATTTTTATCAGTGTTTTCATTATGTTAATTTAAACGCCTGTCTTATTTAAGTCATTTAACG
>JAISDD010000241.1 GCA_031265005.1 Syntrophomonadaceae bacterium
TTAAGATAATTCAGGAAAGATTTAATATAAATATCCATAAAGTTACCTTTCGTTATTAACTGTTTATTTTGACAAAGAACCGCTCTCTTCCTTTATTCTTTGTTATAAAACCTTTGAATAACAGCTACAAAATTATCCAATGACTGATCAAATTTGCTTTTATACGCATCATCATTTTCCACTCTCATAGGATTGCCGCTGGGATTCTCTCCATCTTTCATCCAGATATTTATTACTGGAGATAGCTGGTAACTTGCCTCCATAATTTTCGGCCCAACCGTTGCGCATACAGCAAGCAGAGACAGCACAATAAAACCGGCCGTGATTTTTTTCTTCCAATTGTTGATAACCAATATCATTTTTATAACTCCTCCCGGCAAGTATAAACTCCTGTATTTATAATATTAATTCCGTATAAATTTAAGAACTTGCCCACTGATTTTTATATTTTTTAAAACTATGGTTTTTTATTGCAGCCGCGTTTATATATCGTCCGCACACATCGTTTAAATGTCTAATATAATAATACTAATCCGCATTAAATCAGTTCCCTTAAAGCGGATTAGTAGATACTATTTTCCTTAGCCGCAGGCAAATATTTGTCTGCGTTTTTAATAGAGAATAGTATAAGTCGTTGGGAGGGATATGGTTGTATACAAATGTGCTGCTGTTAGCTCTTTTGGCAACGGTTGGAACTTGGCTGGTAACCGCTTTGGGCGCGGCGACGGTGGTTTTTTTCAAAAAAACTAATAGAAATATTTTAAATATTATGCTAGGTTTCGCCGCCGGGGTGATGATCGCCGCCAGTTTTTGGTCTTTATTGCAGCCGGCTATTGAACGGGCGGAGGAATTCTTATCCGCTCCCGCCTGGTTAGTAGCGCCCGCAGGATTTATAAGCGGCGCCGCTTTCATTTGGATGTCCGACAAAATCGTATCGTATGCCCAAAAAAGGGTCGGCGGAAACAGCACGGAAGTCCCTAACCTAAAATTGCGCAGAATAATGATGCTATTTTTTTCCATAACTTTGCATAACATCCCGGAAGGGTTAGCCATCGGGGTTGCTTTCGGTTCCCTGTATAACGGCTTTACCACTGAAGCACTGATGGCAGCGGTATCAGTAGCCGTAGGAATCGGCCTGCAAAATTTCCCGGAAGGAGCGGCAGTATCTATCCCTTTAAGAAGAGAAGGCTATTCCCGGTTCAAAAGCTTTATGTTCGGTCAAGCTTCCGGTATAGTCGAGCCTATTGCCGGAGTACTGGGAGCCCTATTAGTCATTTACATTGAGGCCATCCTGCCGTTCTCTCTTTCTTTTGCCGCAGGAGCAATGATATTGGTGGCGGTCCATGAACTCATTCCGGAATGTCAGACTAATAAAGAAGCCCGCCCTTATTTTGCCACTATGGGCATCATTGCCGGATTTTCCGTTATGATGCTGTTAGACGTAATGCTAGGATGAATATTTATTGAGCGGCATATCTGCCTGCCAGATATCCTGTTGAAAATGCCGCCTGCAGATTATACCCCCCGGTATAACCTTCTACATCCAGTACTTCTCCGGCAAAATACAGCCCTTTTACAATTTTCGATTCCATAGTTTTAGGATTTATATCTTTTAAATCAACTCCTCCCACGGTTACGATCGCTTCTTTAAGCGGACGGGTTCCGGTAACGGTAATCGGCAGCTGTTTCAAAAGCTTTACTAAACTGCCTCTTTCCTGCCGCTTAATTTGATTACACGCTGTATCAGCTTCAATACCTGATAACTCAATGATAACCGGAATCAATTTCTGCGGGAGCAAATCCCCCAAAGCATTTTTAAGCTGTTTATTGGCGTATTTCGATAAATCTCTCTGTAAGCGAAGGTCTAAGCGTTCTTCATTCAATGCCGGCTTAACATCCAGTTTAAGGGTGACATTTTCGCGCGTTTCACTGATATATTCCCCCACCGCGGTACTCATAGTCAAAATTATAGGTCCCGAAATACCGAAATGCGTAAAAAGCATTTCTCCAAACTCGCTGCTGATTTTTTTCCCGGTCCTGGTACAGGCAACCGCTTTGACATTTTTCAGGCTCAGCCCGGCTAAAGCTGAAACCCATCTTTCCTGAGCAATCAACGGTATCAGCCCCGGACGGGGTTCGATTATCCTATGGCCGGAGCGCGCCGCCCAAAGGTATCCGTCTCCGGTCGAGCCGGTGCTTGGATAAGACATCCCTCCGGTAGTTACTATAACCGCATCCGCGTGAAAATCCCCTTTGCCGGTACGGATACTTTTGACACGCCCTTTATCAGCAAATATACCCTCCACCGGGGAAGACAAAAAAACTTTTACCTGTTTTTCTTTCACTATTTTGTACAAGGTATCCACTACATCCTGAGCTTTATCCGAGCAGGGAAATACCCGCAAGCCTCTTTCTACTTTCGTGTCTAATCCATAACGGTTAAAAAAAGAAATCACATCTTGGTTAGAGAATTCATTGAAGGCGCTGAACAAAAAGCGTCCGTTTTTGTGAAAACCTTTTACCAATTCTTCCTGCGGCGCCGCCGTAGTTAAATTGCAGCGTCCTTTACCGGTGATGCTCAACTTCAGGCCCGCGCGGTCCTTTTTTTCCCACAATAAAACCTCATTGTTTTTCGAAGCCGCGGTTATAGCAGCCATCATGCCCGCAGGCCCGGCTCCTATGACCATAATCTTTTTCATATATTGCTCCTCGCCGCCCTGATTTTATTACATATTATATATAGATGATAACATAATACTGATCCGCAATACCTCAGCAAGGTACGTCATACTTTACAAGATATGTCATACCCCCTGACCCTCTGCGCCATTCACCAACAATAAAATGCATAAAACCACATCCTTCGCTAATATTTTCACAATTTCTAAAGGAAAACGCCTGCTCCAACGAGAATAATTATGAAATGTATTTCTTTACACAACATCAACGTCAGGAGGAAAAATTTAATAATAAATAAACTTCATCCTTATCGTCTTGACTTACACCCAGATAACGGCGGGTAACGGCCAGAGAACTGTGGTTGAAAATCTCCATAATGACCGCCGGAGACACCCCCGCTTTCCAGGCGTGATAACCGAAACTCTTACGCAGGGAATGGCAGGAAACGCGGCCCTGTAAATGCAAAGCCTCGGCGGCGGAGCGGATGATACGGTAAGCCTGGATGCGGCTGATAGCTTTCTTAGTCCTGATGTTGACCATAAGAAAACCGCGGGGGACAGAAACTTGCGTGGCGTACAATGACAAAGCCTGGACCGCTTTTTTATTCAAAGTTACGATCTTAGTTTTCCCGGTCTTCTGTTCGGTTACAGCTACACTATTACGGATACGGTGGTACTTAAAATCATAAACGTCTTCCCAGCGCAGACGTAAAAGGTCGCTGATACGTAAAGCGGTATGGACGCCTAAGATGATAAGGCAATAATTACGGATCTGACCGCGCTGTAAATAAAAGTTAGCTAATTCCCGTATCTGGTGTTTATTACGGATCGGTTCTGTAACAGCCATAATAAATAATCTCCTTAAAAAAAATTCGCCCGTGTAACATAGTTTCTATTATGTTACATGGGCGTTCTCAATTACGATGTATAAGGCTTTCAATTACATTCAATATTCATCACATCCTGTCAT
>JAISDD010000032.1 GCA_031265005.1 Syntrophomonadaceae bacterium
GATGCAAGGCCAAAGACTGGAGTTGGGAAAAAGGAACTACCCCATTCCATTCGACCCAAATCTCGTCAAACTCACGGCTCTGCATACAACTATGGATTTGCTCTGCAATCTGTTCGAACTGCTGCTCCATAGCCTTCTTGGCGAAAAAAATCTCATAACAGTTTTCATGGCTGGTCTGCAATTCTTCTTCACCATTTTCAAATTGTATGACCAACTTCCTGATATCCCGCCAATCTTCCCTGTTCAGCAGATTATTCAAAAACGTCGTTTTTCCAGCATCTAAAAAACCAGTTACAACATAAATGGGTATAAACATAAGATCACTCCCCGTTAAAGAGGCTGATCAACTCCTGTCTGTTCAAATTCTGGCCGATAATACAGAGCATATCTCCTCTAGTGGAACATTTTTTTATGCTAATATCGCCGGGAAGATACTGTAAATCCATATATCCGCCTGCGGCGCGGACTATACCTTTGGCGCGTAAAATATTCCCGTTCGCGCTCTTTTCCATGCGGGAAACCTTGGCCCTTAAATCCTCTGTAGTAAATACCTGCCTTGTCCGTATGGTAAGAGTGTCGAACACCTTCTCCGCTAAATGACCGTGCTCATGCTCACAGCAGCCATTTTCACCTTCATGATGTTCATGTCCGCAGCACCCGTTCTCACTTTCATAATGCTCGTGTCCGCAGCCATATCCGTCCGCATAGTCAGAATATGTACGTTTCAAACTCAATATTTCAGCCGCCGTTATTTCGTCCCAAGGATCGACAACTATGCGCGCATGGTCATTCAAGTTTTTCACCAGTTCATAAGCGTAGTTCACCTTGCCAGACAAATCTTCGGCGCGGCTGAGCAATATTATATCGGCATTTTGAATTTGATCCTCAAAAAATTCGCCGAAATTATCCAGATACGTTTTACAGCGTTTTACATCCACAACCGTAATTTTAGCTCTGACCTCTGCCAGCGGCATAATACGCGGATCATGACAAACCTTTATTATATCCGACAGCTTAGCGACTCCGGACGGTTCAATAACAATTTTATCGGGGCGGAAACGCTCTAATAATTCTTTGAGGGCTTTTACAAAATCACCCGAAAGACTGCAACAGATACATCCCGCATTAATCTCTGTTACTTCAACGCCGCTGGATTTCAAAAGCGCGGCGTCAACTCCTATCTCGCCAAAATCATTTTCAATCAGAACGACTTTATCGTCTCTAAAAACCTCGTCAAGCATTTTTTGGATAAACGTGGTCTTCCCCGCTCCCAAAAAACCTGATACTAAGTATATTTCCGCCGCCATACAACGCCTCCCTAAAAATTCCGCTTTCATCATGACACTGCCCATATTATTTACAATCTTTACAAAATCCAAATACTTCAAGGTTATGCCCGGTCACGCTAAATCCTTCATCCGCAAATTGCGGAATAAATTTATCCATCGGACAATTATCCATTATTATAATTTTATTACATCTCATACAAACGGCGTAATGTTTATGTTTGAAACGGTTGAATTCATAAACCGCCATTTCACTATTCATCATATTGGTTTTGATCACTAAGCCTTTTTTCACAAGCAGTTCCAATATTCGGTAAACGGTGGACAGCCAGGCTCCGCTTCCATTTTTTTATATTTTAGAGTAAATATCCATCGCGCTCAAAGGCTTATCGGAATTTTTAAGTATTGACAAAACGCTCTCCCGCTGTTTGGTTTTCTTTACCCCCGCTGGCCAGTCATCCCGTATTTTTTTCAATGTATTCACCCCGTTTATCAACCTGCTTTAAAATAAAATGCCCGCCGCGTACACACATAGTGATTTGTAAACAACGCCGGTATCTTGCCGGCGTCTCCGCTTTCGCAAGCTACACAGCCTCAGCTTTTACACACCTGTCTATGAGGCGCAAATGCGCACTATTCGCATTTAAGTCATTATAAAACGTAACCTTAATGAAGTCAAATGTTTTGAATTTTTGCGTTTCATGTTACTGGACGCGAATACTGCTGACGCCAATCCGCAGTTTTTTGACCGCCAGAACTAAAATCAGAACGGCTACGGAAACCAGCGCGGTAAAGCCGCCGGGCGCCACATTTACATAATAAGAAATAAACAACCCCAACATGATATCTATGAAGCTGAAAACGACCGAAAATATGAGTGTCAGTTTAAAACCTTTTCCAAGCTGCAACGCTGTGGCGACAGGGAGCGCGATCATTGAACTGAGTACTAACACCCCCACGATTCTTATGGACACAGATATCGCGGAAGCCACGAGTATAGAAAAAACATAGTTGATCAGCTTTACTCTTACTCCTGCTACTTTAGCGGCTTCTTCGTCATAGGCAATATAGATCATTTGATGATAGAGGAAAACGAGCGTCAGCCCGGAAAGCGCACTGAGAAACAATACCATAAGTATGTCGAAACGTGTTACGGTCAGGATGCTCCCGAACATAAACGCGTCCGCGTTCGCGTGAATTTTTCCGGAACTGATCAGAGTTATAGCGGTACCCACGCTCAAAGAAAGGACTATGGTGAGTATCAAATCGGTGTATTTTTTGAAATAGCCTCGCAGGAACTCTATCAGCGCACCGCAAATGGAAGTAAATACAAACGCCCCCAGTATAGGGTTTTGATTCGTCATCAGCCCTATGGTAACCCCGGCCAGAGAAGCGTGAGCCAAAGTGTCGCCTATCATCGAATAGCGGCGGAGGACTA
>JAISDD010000067.1 GCA_031265005.1 Syntrophomonadaceae bacterium
CCGACAAAAGCCATGTCAACCAGATTGTAGGCAATACCTACCAGCATGGTGACCATCATGGGAACACCGAAATTAGCGATGGCTTTGGATACCGGCGCTTCCTCAAAGTAGTACAGAGATTTCTCTTTGACCTTATTCATGGGTCTTGGTTCTCCTTTTCATATAACTTTGATGATGCCGCAGTATCATGTCCGCGTTATCCGCGTGATGGCTTACGTTCTCTTTAAAGTTGTCTTGCCCCACGCCGTCGAAACGATACAGCTTGCTAAAAAGGACACATAACGTTTCCAAGTCTTCTGTTGTAAATTCATGGAAGATGTCCGCTAAAAACACATCCGTGCGTTCAGAACACACTCTGAAAGCTCGCTCGCCCTCTGGCGTGACAGTAACATTAACCGCGCGTTTATCCAGTTCGTTTGGCGAAACGGACACATATTTCTTTTTTTCCATCGCGTCAACGATTTGTTTCGCGCTCTGTTTGGTCGTCCCCAATTGCCGCGCGATATGATTGACGGTCGCGTTTCTGTTCGGCGCATGGATAATGGCAGGTATCGCCAGCATTTGGCGGATAGTTAAATCTCCCAAATATTTGTCTCCCTGCATTTGCAGCTTATTGGTCACAGAAAACAATGCCGTAAGCGCTTGTTGAGCGAAAAATAAATCCCGTGCTAGGTCCATAAGGGTTGCCTCCTTTTTTAGACATTATATTGTCTTATTATAATATAACTCCTCTTTTAAATATTGTCAATATATTGTCTATTTTTTTGAGGAACATCTTCAATGATTGTCGAGCTTATGTAAAATAACCAATAATAATCCTAATAAATTTTGAAAGTAATCATGGGTAAAATATACGCAACAACTAGCGGCGTTCATTTAACACCTTGCCGTCCACAGCTATTAGATTGGGAATACAATAGCATCGTTAATGGAATTGAATAGGAGTGCAGTGCAATGACCCTAAAATTCACTCACAGTTTAGCAAGCACAAATTTTAAGGCTTACTCTTGTAATACGCTTTGTGATAAAACCAAAAAGCAGCGATTAAAAAACCGCCTCAATGCCTTTCTAAAAAAGGCTTTAAAGGAATGTTCCCATAATTATCCGCTTTCATAAACAAATCCACTCGCGGGTCACTTCTGTAATCGCTGATTAAACCATAAAAAAGCCGTTCGAAACTCCCGCTTCCTTGACTGGAACGCTCTGGCAGCAGACCATTTTTTTCCGCAAAAATCTGAGTCGCGGTACTGCCGATCCAAGCAATCGAATAAAGCAATTGTTCCGCGTCGCCCAACGAATTCGCGCATATATAAAATCGGCACATAAGAGCGCGCTGATCGTAAAAGCTGCACAAATCATCGTTCAAAAACACGCATGGATTAGATTTTAAACGTACCAGCCCCCGATTTAATTCGTCTTCATCGAAGTAGCGCTTGACACATTCCTGATAGGTCAAATCTGAACGACAGCTTATTTTTTTAAAAGCTACTAAATCAGGAATGAGAAACGCTGTTTTACAGCAGTTTACTTTACAGCCCCGACATGCTTTATGGTTCCCGTCCGCATACTGTTTATATATTATTTCATCATCACACAAAGGCTGCCAAACGGTCAGTAAATCTTCCACACTGGCTTTTTCATCGTTTACTATTATTTTTATTCCGTCCTCAGCTGACGTTATGCTGATTTTCTCCATCGCAGCCTTTCTATAAATATCCTAATCATTAAGTTCGATATTTTTTATCGCTTCCCGAGCTAAAAAATCGCACCGTTCATTCCACTCGACACCAGAATGCCCAGAAACTTTTTCTACTCTGACTTTATTCCTGTCCATTTGTTTGAGTAATTCAAACCATAAGTCTTGATTAGCCACATCTTCTTTTTTACTGTTTTTCCATCCGTTTGCTTCCCATTTGGTAACCCACCCGTTATGAAAAGCATTTACTACATACGCGCTGTCAGAAAATACAACTACTTCGCGGCTTTCCACTTTCAAAGCCTTTAAACTCTCTATCACCGCCTGCAATTCCATCCGTTGATTGGTGGTTTTTAAAGCGAAGCCGGAGATTTCCTTACTATGTCTACCGGACATTAAAACCGCTCCCCAACCGCCCGGACCTGGATTTCCCGAACAAGCTCCGTCAGTATATATATGAATCGGTTGCATACAATTTATTCCCTTTCATTTCTATGATGAGGATTTGCCGACACTTTTTCTATAGCCTCGGTAACGTTAACCAGCAGGCTGGTTCGCAGCTCGCTGTCCATTATTTCCGTTCTGGATATCACATTCCCCATTTCGCTGGTAACATACATCGGCTTTAAATTATTAAGTGATAATGCGGCAATATCTGCTTTGCATTTATCACATTTACAAATATCAGTTTTCGTTTTCAATATAAGTTCCATCATATCATAAACAAAATCTTCCGCTACATTGTGAATTTTCATCATACAAACCACCTATCTTAACAAAGAAATTATTTCGCTGATATCATTTAAATGATAATCCGCCTCTGGTACGGTCCAAGTATCTTTAGGAGCAAGCCATGCCGCCCGCATTCCGGCTTTTTTTGCTCCAATCACATCAGTCAGCGGATCATCTCCCACATGTACGGTTTCATTTGCATATACCTGGAGACTACGCAAAGTATAAGAAAAAATTCGGCGGCTGGGTTTTGCACAGCCTTGTTCATCTGAAAAAACTAAAAGATCGAAATAGGAAATTATTTTATCTTTCTCCATAAAATTTCTTAAAATATATCCCGGGGTTGATCCAGTATTACATATCAGCCCTAATTTATAGCGTCCTTTAATAGCCTCTAATGTGGAAACAACGTTAGCGTTTAAAGAAGGAGGATATTGTAAGATAAAATTTTTGTATACCTGGAATAGTTCTTCATGCCTATCGGCTGTTAAAGATAAACCTAGCTCAGCCAAAACCACTTCATACTGTCCTAAGGAAGTGATTTCAACTCCGAACTTACGCTGCTGGTCATAAGCGACTTGAACTCCTTTCTCGAAAGCCGCCTCAATATCAACAAGCTCAATTCTTCCTAAAAGACGGTTATTGCCGAGATAGTCATAAAAGTCATTAACTCTTTTTCGAGGCCAATTTATGTCCGCCGATACTTTATAAAGCGTATCCCAAAAATCAAACGTTATTGCTTTAAACATTAAATCCAACCTTAAAACACCAAAATCTTAATATTCTGCCTCATAAAATTTTCTATATATTACATAAGCATCGTCATATCGCAACGTAGGTTTAAAATTTCAGCTTTCCATGATTTTACTGTTGGTTTCTTCCGTTTGCGCCGCATAGCTGGAAACATCACCATCCAGTAAGCACTCATTGTCTTTTTGCCGTTCTTGATTCAGTTTCCTGAGTTTATCCTTGCCCAAAGAATCATTTTTATAAAATCCGCTGCCTTTAAACTGAACTCCTACATTTCTACCTATCAACCGGTAAACGTCACTGAAACAATTGGGACATTTAGTCAACGGCTCGTCGCTAAATTTCTGCATTTTTTCAAATTTGCCGCATTTGCTGCATACATATTCATAAATAGGCATTTTTCCACCTCTCAATAAATTATACTATATTTCTATAACCATTTGTATTGATTGTCAAGTACATTAAAATATGCCCGTCCCAAATTTTATCCCCGCTGATCAGGTCATATTTCCTAATCTAAATATTATTTTCAAGAAAATAAACTTCCGCCGCGCAAAACCAAAGCGGACGCGACCGCGTTCCAAAGTCCGTGAGCGCAAATTGGCACCCATATGCTGCCGGTTTTTTCGTACAGCAACGCCAGAAGCATTCCCCCTGCGGCCAACGGCAGAGACCTCCACAGATCCCAGTGAGCGGCGGCAAATAAAATTCCTGCCAATATGCAGCCGCCTCTAACTCCCAAATAATTTTTCAAAACTGGATAAAGAACGCCCCTATATAAAATTTCTTCCAATACAGGAGCTAACACCATGCCGATCCCCAAAGTTAAAATTATTTCTCTGTAATAGACGCTGCTTTGCAAAACTTTCCCAATATTTTGAGCTTCTAATTCCGGCTGTATGATTTGCGCCAAATAGCTAAGCGGTAAAATCAACACTAAAATCCCTATCCCTCCGCCTATTCCATAGAGCAAAAAATCTTTAACAGAGATAGCCTTAAAACCCAAATCATGCCATGCGCTTTTTCTAAAAGCAATAATTACTATAAAAACAATTACAAGAGACACCGAAAATTGAATGAAATATGACGCGAAAAATTCCGCCGCCGCCCCTCCGACTCCTCCCAGCATAAATAGAGCGCGGCTCATTGGTTCGCGCCATAAAGCAATCAGCAAATACGAAACAATAACTGAAAACACATATATAATTATGAAATCAATAATTCCCCATGGAACTTTTTTTGTCAAAATTAACCTCCGAAGATACATTTTTCTAGCTAATTTCATATACCTGCTTTTACAGTCGGTTTATTTTAATACTAATCCGCAATAAAATCTGTTCCCTTAAAGCGGATTAGTACATACTATTTTCCTTATTCGCGGGCAAATATTTGTCCGCGTTTTTAATAGAGAATAGTA
>JAISDD010000098.1 GCA_031265005.1 Syntrophomonadaceae bacterium
ATAGCGGCTACCTGGATTGGTCTGGGAAATGCGTTTATAGGCAGTTTACTAGCTTGGGTGATTTTAGGAAGACGTACCAGGATTATGACGAATCACTTATCTACGGCTACTATGCCGGATTTTTTCGGCAAGCGTTTTAACAGTAAATCTTTAAAAATAGTAGCGTCCGCGATTATATTTATATTTTTAGTACCTTATACCGCTTCCATATACAATGGGCTTTCCCGTTTGTTTGCCATGGCTTTCGACGTGCCTTATATAACCTGTGTTTTGGTTATGGCAGTATTGACGGGAGCTTACGTCGTTTTGGGAGGATATGTGGCCACCGCCATAAATGATTTTATTCAAGGATTGATAATGCTGGCGGGGATCGTGCTGGTTATCGCTTCGGTTTTAAGCGGGCAAGGAGGATTCCTGAACGCTTTACATAAGCTTTCGGCTTTTCCCAGTGACGTCGCGGCGACCGCCGGGCAATCAGGCGCTTTTACTTCGTTCTTCGGCCCTGACCCGCTCAACCTGTTGGGAGTTATCATCCTTACTTCTTTAGGAACCTGGGGTTTGCCGCAAATGGTACATAAATTTTATACCATAAAAAGCGAGAGATCCATCAACACCGGCACGATAATATCTACGGTTTTCGCCGTAATTATAGCCGGCGGCAGTTATTTTTTAGGAGGGTTTGGACGGCTTTTTGATTCTCCGGAAATTCGCAGCCAAGGCGGAGGTGTAATTTATGACAGCATCATTCCTTTTATGCTGTCGTCGCTGCCGGATATACTTATAGGAGTAGTCGTTATTTTAGTATTGTCCGCTTCTATGTCAACTTTGTCCTCTTTGGTGCTGACTTCCAGTTCTACTCTGACGCTGGATTTTATTAACGGATTTATGGTCAGGAGCATGTCCGAGGAAAGACAATTGACGTTTATCAGGGTTTTGGTAGTTTTATTTATTCTTATATCAGTTGTTCTGGCTGTAAAACCGCCGATGTTTATAGCACAGCTTATGGGGATTTCCTGGGGAGCTTTAGCCGGCGCTTTTTTAGCTCCTTTCCTGTACGGGCTTTACTGGAAAAGGGTTAGCCGGGCCGCGGTATGGGCCAGTTTTGTATGTGGGGTCGGCATTACGATATCCAACCTCTTTTTGAAATATATAGCTTCTCCTATCAATGCCGGAGCGGTCGCGATGGTGGCAGGCCTAATAATCGTTCCTCTCATCAGCGCGTTATGTAAAAACAAAGAAGAAGAATTGGTAGAAGAAATATTCAGTTGTTATGACGAAGAGGTCAAAGTTCCTAAGCGAATCGCCCTGCCAAATCAAAACGGCAATTAATTTTTACGAAAAACCAAAATAGAATGTTGGAAAGCTTGAATATATCCTGAAACATGTGTTACAATCTTTTTATGCAACTAATATGCGGAAACCACCGAGTGGGCAATCATTACCCACTTTTTCTTTTGCGGTGTTGTTTTATGGGCGATAGCGGAGTTTAATGAATATGGAAAGTCAAGATTTAAATGCTTTACAGACTGCTCTGGAAAGGGAATTGGAGCGGGCGGAAATCGACGTAGCCGAAGTAATTTACCGAAAAGAAGAAAACGGGCAAATACTAAAGGTATATATCGATTATGAACCTGGCGTAACTTTGGATGTTTGCGTACAGGCCAGCAAAATTGTTAAAAAATGGCTGGATGGAGAAAACTTTTTTTATGATCATTTGGAAGTATCGTCTCCGGGTTGGGACAGAGTGCTGAAAAAAGACAAAGATTTTAAAAAATTCCAAAACAGCAAAATCAAGGTAAATACTTGCAAAGCATTTGCGGGGCCTCGTAAGTTAATTGGCATCTTGAAGGATTTTGATGAGAATGATTTGTATTTATCGCTAGAAGAAGAGTTGATCACATTGCCCCGGACTATGATTTCACAAGTCCGGTTACAGCCTGATTTATGAAGGAGGAAAAACAGTGTCTGAAGAATTAATTCAAGCATTGGTTGAAATAGAGAGAGAACGCGCTATACCTAAACAAGTGCTGGTTGAGGCGATCAAGTCGGCGCTGAATACCGCTTATAAGAAAAATTTCGGAAGCACTCAAAATGTCAGTGTCGAATTCAATGATTCAACCGGTGAGATACAAGTGTTTTCCCAAAGACAAGTGGTATCTGAGCTGGCGGATCAACGTTCAGAAATTGAATTTGATGAAGCTAGGAAATTATCTCCTGATTGCCAGGAAGGAGATATGATATATGTAGAAGTAACTCCTAATAATTTTGGGCGAATAGCGGCTCAAACCGCCAAGCAAGTGGTGCTTCAAAAGCTGCGGGAAGCGGAGCGCAGCCTCATATATGAGGAGTTTCTGGATAGAGAAGGGGAAATAGTTACCGGAGTCGTGCAAAGGATCGAATCCCGTGTAATTTACGTGGGATTAGGCCGGACGGAAGGTATAATGCTGGCGGCTGATCAGATCGCCAATGAGAGATATGAAGTAGGGCAAAGAATAAAAGCTTATATTTATGAAGTGAAAAGTACCCCGAAA
>JAISDD010000248.1 GCA_031265005.1 Syntrophomonadaceae bacterium
CTCCGCTGCTCGAATATCAGGAGCTAGACGCCAGCAACGCTAACTTCGTGGACAAATACATTTTCTCTTACTACGACAGCTACGACGGAGACCCCACATCCGACACGATAGAACAGTTCATCTCAGACTTGCAAGTGCTGATGAAACAGCATAGCGGCATCCCAGCCTCTATATATCAACAGGCCGCGCTTAACGGCGCACTGATTGCCTTTGACTTCCAACAGCACCTATACGCGCCTCTCATCTGCCTGAAGGCGGGCGGTTTGAAACTGACCGTATCGCCTGTCAGCCTCAACGACGATGAGAAAGACTTTGTCGATAAGCTGAAAGTCTATGCTGACGGTAACGCTGCTGTTTTCGAGGACAAGACTCTTTATCTGCTCCGCAACAAGAGCAAGGTGGGTATGGGCTTTTTTGAGGCGGGCAATTTCTATCCCGATTATGTCCTATGGGTAGACGCGCCGGAAAAACAATACATTTCATTCATTGACCCGAAAGGTCTGCTGCATTTACAGTGGAATGACCAGAAAATCGAATTCTATTCCACCATCAAGGGTTTGGAGCGGCGTCTGCAACCTACTTGCACAGACAAGACCATCGTGTTGAATTCGTTCATAATGTCCGCTACCCGCTCGGCTGATCTATACCAACGGTGGGGCAAAGGGATGCCGGAGCGCCGTACCAAGCACGTATTCTGCCTTGATGAACCGGACTGCATAGATGGTATGATGGCAATGATACTGACATGAATTGTTACGGCATGAATTTTATTGTTTTCCATAATAATGGAACCCGGCTAAAAAAGCCGCATATTCCAGCGGTCTGCGAAAACTTTTTCTCATGATGGTCTGTGAATAATCGGAAATAGTAGTTTTGCGCGGTTTTGAATTGGCCTCTATCAGCCAAGGCCAGCCGTTTTTATCCAGGCCGATGTCTAACCCCAGTTCCCCAAAAATGCGGCTGCTGTTTTTTTCTAATGTTTCAGCTACCATCAGGCACAATTGGTCGATCTGTTTATTTTTATCCTCAATACTGTCCCCATTTGCCAATACTTTACTTAACACCTTTTTACTAGTCTCTACCCTGCCTCCATTGCTCAGGTTTGCGATAGTGCTTCCTTTAGGAGCCAACCGAACGAACCGCTTGCTGCTCTGCCAAATGCCGCGCCCGTTTTTCTGGAATATAATTCTTAAATCAAAAGAATTTTTGTTATATTGAAGCAAATTCAAACCTTGCTGAATAATGTATTTTTTCGAGCCGCGCTGCGTTTCTGTTTTTTTTATGAATTCCGCCGCGTTTTTCGCTTGCTTATACATTCCTCCGCGCCTTCTGACCGAATATTGAATGATACCTTCGCTATCCATCCTGGCTCTGATTATACCCCGTCCTTGGCTGCCATTATTCGGTTTCACATACAAAAATTGATGTTTTTTTAACATATAATCCAAATTATCTTCGTTTAACTCGTAAGTTTCAGGTAAATAAGGCAATATTTTTTCGTTACGGCATAGGCTTTGATGAACCTCCCATTTATCTAAAAAAGCCGGATTGAAATATTGCAGATACGGAAGCTTATGAAGCCGCTCTTTAGTATATTTTACATTTTCCTGGTTTTCCGCCGTACGTGAGATTATACGGTCATATATCACATCCGGCAGCGGATAATAATTTACTTTCCACTTATCGCTTCCTCCCGTAAAAGTATAGCCTTTTACTGTTTCGTGTTCCCAATTAATATCCATAGGCATAAATAAATATATCTGCCCTGGTAAAGTCGCGGCCAGACGCCCCAAATAAATCAATTCAGACTTAACGCTGGTGGGGGTTTCTCCTTCATTAAAAGGTAATAAAGTGGATATTATCCCTATGGTTGGTCCCAGATGAATATAATTTTCTTCTCTGTCATAGCGTATTAACATTTTTTTTTCTTTATTTAACCCCAGCGTTTCAGACAATTGCGGTGATAATGAATATTTAAATTTAAGCGCCGGTTTTTTTACGGCCTTTAATTTTGTAAAAACTATTCGATGCCCTACTCTGACATTAACGCCTGATAAATCGGGGATGCCTAAGTTCTCCATATATTTAGCGGATATTAGAAATTCACCAACTGTATACATGTTTTTTCTCCATAAGCAGTTCTGAATATATTTTGTTATAGAATATGAATAAAGTTATTATTTTGTTATCATTAAAGAGGTTAAGCTTACTTAATTTATGCTTGGGAGTTGATATTATCATATTGGTCAGCGCCTGTTTATTAGGAATAAATTGTAAATACGACGGGTCCAACAACTGGCGGCCGCATTTATTGAAAACATTGGAAAAAATACCTTTGCTGCCAGTTTGTCCTGAAAAACTAGGCGGGTTACCTATCCCCCGCTGCCCTTGCGAAATAGCCGGAGGACAAGGCTCGGACGTTATTGAGGGAATAGCTAAAGTTATTAACAAAGAAGGTAAAGACGTAACTGGAAATTTTTTGCTAGGCGCCGAACGCAGCCTGAAACTGGCTAAAAAACATCACGTCAGCGCTGTTTTATTGAAAAACCGCAGTCCTTCCTGCGGATCCGATTACATATATGACGGCAGTTTCAAATCGTGTTTAATGCCTGGCGCCGGAGTCACAGCCGCTTTATTAAAAGCTAATGGCATTATGGTATTCAATGAAGATGATTTTCAGCGAACAGGGGGTATGTACTTATGACAAAAGCTATTACTTTATATTCCGGAGGGTTGGATTCTTTATTAGCGGCCAACCTTTTAAACAGGCAAGGTATAGACGTTATTGCCGTGAATTTTAAAACTCCTTTTTTCGGAGTTGACGAGAATGCGCAGGAAAAATTCGCGCAAGTAGGGATACCTTTGCACATTATAGATATCGGCGAAGAGTATTATACAGAGATTTTAAAGAAACCTCAGTATGGGTATGGTAAAAATTTAAATCCTTGCATCGACTGTCATGGCTTCATGTTAAAAAAAGCCGGCGATTATATGGAAAAAGTAGGAGCTTCTTTTCTCAGCACCGGAGAAGTTTTAGGCGAACGCCCCATGAGCCAGAACAAAAACTCTTTGAAAATAGTGGAAAATTTGTCCGGTTACGCAGGTTATATAGTCAGGCCATTATCAGCTTTGTTGCTGGAACCTACTATCCCTGAAATAAATGGTTGGGTCGATCGCGGCCAATTATTGGATTTTAGCGGGCGTTCACGTGTCAGACAATTCGAACTGGCTAAAGAATGGGGAATCACAGATTATCCAACGCCGGCCGGAGGTTGCAGACTGACCGACGCTAATTTTTCCAGACGTTTGCGCAGAGTATTGGACTTGAACGATAGCTTAGACCGTACGGCTGTTGAAATATTAAAAGTCGGGCGGCATTTCGCGTTGGATCACGATACGCTCTTAATAGTAGGAAGAAATCATGAGGAAAATCTGGCCATAGAAAACTTAGTCCGCTCTGATGATTTGCTGATCAAAGTAGCGGATCACCCCGGGCCCAGCGCTATTTTACGCGCCCAAAATTCACGTTCTGATTTTTTAGGAGATTTTAATGGTCAGATTATAGATTTTTCAGCTGCGATCGTAGCCAGGTACAGCGACGCTAAAAACCAGGCGCAAGCCCAAGTTCAAATTGTAAAAGGCGGCGTCACGGAATTGATTTATATCGAACCTCTAACTCCGGAACGGACTCCCGCTTCTTTGTAATAAAACATAATAAAACTTCTTGCCGTTGATAAAATGAAAGACATGGCAACCGCGCTATTAAAGGTTGAAATAAACGGCGATGGCGAGACTTTTGCCTGCTGCTTCAAACATACTTTTATAGTAATATAACTTTAAAAGCAAGCAAAAATAGCATCATCCAATGAATTGAGCTGTGGCAAAATCTTTCTCAGCTTTTTCTTTCTAACTCAGTTTCTAGCTTCTCCATCACTTGCTCAACCATTGTTATATCCATCCAGTTATTAAAACCAATATTTACTTGACCATCTTTATTTTTCGCTGTTTTAGGTGCATTATACCAAAAACTTATACGATTAGGTTTATACTCACTTCCTTGCACAGTTTTAATAAACTTAAAAATTCTGTTGGCTTCGCTGGTTTTTAATTCATCATTTAAATCCAAAGATAAATTTATAATAAGACGATAATCGTTAAACAGCGCCGCCATATCTTCTA